>CAXUNK010000006.1:0-37795 GCA_964252425.1 uncultured Acetobacteraceae bacterium | reverse complement strand
GCGCCGTCAGCGCGGCGCCCCCCGTGCCCGGCCGCACGGAGGCGGCGGGGCGGCCGAACCAGATTTTCGCCGTGGGAGGCTTGCCGTTTCCGTTGCTGGACGGCATCCGCGCGCGCGCCGTGGTCGATCTGGTCGAAGCCCGCCTCCTGACGCCGATGGGTTTGCGCACCCTGTCGCCCGACGATCCGGCCTATCGGCCGCGCTATGGCGGCACGCCGTTGCAGCGGGACGGCGCCTATCACCAGGGAACGGTCTGGCCCTGGCTGATCGGCCCATTCACCGAGGCCTGGCTGCGCGTGCGCGGCAACACGCCGGCAGCGTGCGCCGAAGCGCGAAGGCGCTTCGTGCAGCCATTGCTCGACCGCATGCCCGATTTCGGCATCGGCCATGTCTGCGAAGTCGCCGATGGCGACGCGCCGCATGCGCCGGGCGGCTGCCCGTTCCAGGCCTGGTCGCTGGGCGAACTGATCCGTGCGCGCGCGATGACGGCGCCGGCGTGACCGGCCCATCGCCGATCCTGGCCACCGCGGAAGGCCAGCGCCTCCTGGCCCTACGGCGCGGCGAAGGCTGGCGCCGTTGGGGCCCCTACCTCAGCGAGCGGCAATGGGGCACGGTGCGCGAGGATTACTCGCCCGGCGGCACCGCCTGGGAGTATTTTCCGCACGATCACGCACGCAGCCGCGCCTATCGCTGGGGCGAGGATGGGCTGGCCGGGTTTTCCGACCACCTGCAGCGCTGGTGCCTGGGCCTCGCACTCTGGAACGGCCGCGACCCGATCCTCAAGGAGCGCCTGTTCGGCCTGACCAACGGTCAGGGCAATCACGGCGAGGACGTCAAGGAACATTACTGCTTCCGCGATGGCACGCCCACCCATTCCTACATGAGCATGCTCTACAAATACCCGCAGCGCGCCTTCCCCTACGCGGAGCTGGTCGAGGAGAATGCAAGGCGTGGCAGGCACGATCGGGAGTTCGAGCTGTCCGACACCGGCGCCTTCGATGGCGGCGCCTATTTCGACATCATCGTTGAATACGCCAAGGCGGATACGGACGATCTGCTGATGCGCATCACGGTGCACAACCGTGCCGCGGAAGCCGCTACACTGCACGTGCTGCCGCAACTCTGGGCGCGCAACGTCTGGTCCTGGTCGCCGGGGCAGACGCGCGCGCGCATCGCCAGGATCAACGATGGCGGGCTGCTCGCGCATCGCGCGGCCATGCAGGACATGCGGCTGGACGTGGATGGCGCCGCCGACTTCATCTTCTGCGAGAACGACACGAATGTCCGGCGCCTCTTCGGCGTTGACGCGCCCGGCCCGTTCAAGGACGGGTTCGATTCTTTCCTCGTTCACGGCGACGGGCAGGCAGTCTCGCGCGATCACGGCAGCAAGGCCGGCTGCGTGTTCGCCCTGTCGCTTGCGGCGGGCGATACGGTCTGCCTGCGTTTGCGCCTGCGTCCCGCCGAGCTGGGCGCCGCCGGTTTCGAGATGTTCGACGGGCTTGTGGCGCGCCGGCGCAAGGAAGCCGACGCATTCTACGCCGCGCTGCAGGACGGCATTGCAAGCGACGAGGAACGAGTCGTCCAGCGCCAGGCGTTGGCCGGCATGCTGTGGTGCAAGCAATACTATCATTTCGACGTGACGCGATCCTACGCCGGCGACCCGCTCCAGCCGCAGCCGCCCGCCGGTCGCACCCGCAACATCGATTGGCAGCACCTCAACGCCGCCGACATCATCTCGATGCCCGATAGCTGGGAATACCCGTGGTTCGCCTCCTGGGATCTCGCGTTCCAGAGCGTCACCTTCGCGCTGATCGACCCCGATTTCGCCAAACAGCAATTGCTGCTGCTGACACGCGACTGGTACATGCACCCGAACGGCCAGTTGCCGGCCTATGAATGGTCGTTCGGCGACGCGAACCCGCCGGTGCATGCCTGGGCAGCCCTGCGCGTCTATCAGGCCGACCGGTCGATGTCGGGCATCGCGGATACGGCGTTCCTGGAGCGCATCTTCCACAAGCTGCTGCTGAACTTCGCCTGGTGGGTCAACCGGAAGGATGCTGGCGGGCGCAACATCTTCCAGGGCGGCTTCCTGGGACTGGACAATGTCGGCGTGTTCGACCGCTCCAAGCCGCTGCCCACGGGCGGCATGATCGATCAGTCCGACGGCACCGCCTGGATGGCCGCCTACGCGCTGAACATGATGCGCATCGCCATCGAGCTCGCGGGCGAGAACCCGGTCTATGAGGAGATGGCCTCGAAGTTCTTCGAGCATTTCCTGTCGATCGCCGGTGCCATGACCGATATCGGCGGCTCCGGCATGGCGCTGTGGGACGAGGAGGACGGGTTTTTCTACGACGTGCTGTCGCTGCCGGACGGACGCCACCTGCCGTTGCGCCTGCGATCCATCGTAGGGCTGATCCCGATGTTTGCCGTCGAGGTGCTCGAACCGGACGTGTTCCGCCGGCTGCCGGATTTCGCCGCCCGCGCGCGCTGGTTCCTCACCCACCGTCCGCGTATGGCGAGCCTGGTCTCGCGCTGGTCCGAGCCCGGCCAGGGCGAGCGCAACCTGCTGTCGCTGCTGCGCGGCCACCGCCTGAAATGCCTGCTGCGCCGCGCGCTGGACGCGTCCGAGTTCCTCTCCCCCTACGGCGTGCGCTCGCTATCCAAGGCGCATGAGGCCAAGCCCTACACGCTGGACATAGACGGCGCGCATTACGAGATCGGCTACGAGCCGGGCGAGGCGGAGCACATCCTGTTCGGCGGCAACTCCAATTGGCGCGGACCGGTGTGGTTTCCGGTCAATTTCCTGCTGATCGAATCGCTGCGCCGGTTCCACAGCTATTACGGCGACGATTTCCGGATCGACTACCCGGTGGGCTCAGGCCGGACCATCACCCTGGGTGAGGCCGCCGACGAACTGTCCAGACGTCTCGTCGCAGTGTTCCTGCCCGGCCAGGACGGCCGCCGCCCGTTCTGGGGCGACGGCCACGAGGCGGCCGATCCCGCGTTCCAGGACGGCCTGATGTTCCACGAACATTTCCACGGCGACACCGGCCGAGGCCTGGGCGCCTCTCACCAAACCGGCTGGACCGGGCTGGTGGCAAATCTGATATCGGCCGGTTTAACAAGTGACGCTTGAAGGAAGCAGTCCTTTTTTGAAAAAAAGGACCAAAAAACTTCTGTCTCCCGCGCTTGCAGGGGTGCTCGCGCAGGTTCTGCCAGAACCGCTTTGGCAGAATACTATGATGTGTCCGCCTAGAGGCCGATCGGTAGTTGAGCGGCACGTCAGGCGGGCAGGTCGCGCAGCCTTGTCCTGGACCGGACGACAAAGCCGGCCAGCGCCACAGCAAGGGCAAAAAGGCTTGCAAAGAACTGACTGCGCAAAGCCGGCGTGGCGGCCATCGCCAGCAGTACGGCGCCGATCATGGCCACCACGCCCCAGCTCGCATAGGGAAACAACCACATGCGTATCACCAGTCGTTCGGGCGCCTGCGCCTCCAGCCGGCGCCGCAAGCGAAGCTCTGCCAGCGCCACGAGCAGGTAGTTGAACAGGGCGACCGCGCCCGAGGCGCTGACCAGGAAGCTGAACACGATCGTGGGGGACGCTACAGACAGACCGATCGCGACGTAGCCGAACGCGGCACCCGCGAGGATGGCCCGTGCCGGCACGCGCCGCCCGCTCAGTTGCACCAGCCAGGCAGGCGCATCGCCCTTCGATGCGAGGCCGAACAGCACGCGCGACGTTACGTAAAGACCCGAGTTCAGGCAGGACAGTACGGCGGTCAACACGACCAGTTTCATCGCGAGCTCGGCGCCGGGGATGCCGATCACGCCCAACGCCCGCGCGAAGGGCGAGATGCCGGGCCGTATGCTGTCCCAGGGGACCACTGCCACGATCAGAGTGATGGACAGCATGTAGAACAGCAGGATGCGTATCGCGACCGAGCTGGTCAGGCGCGCGATGCTGCGCGCGGGCTCGGCCGATTCGACGGCGGCGATCGTTACGATCTCGGCGCCCACGAAGGCGAAGATGACGCTCGTCACACCGGCGACGACGGAGACTGCGCCGAACGGCGCAAACCCGCCGCGGCTCACCAGCCGGCCGAAGCCGGCCGGCCCGGCATTGCCGAGACCGCAGACATACGCGCCGGCGATGGCGATGAAGGCGATGATGGCCGCGACCTTCACCGACGAGAACCAGAACTCGAACTCGCCGAAGGACCGCGTCGACATCAGGTTGATGGCCGTCATCGTGGCCAGCAACGCCAGCGCCAGAACCCAGACCGGCAGGCCGGTCCATGGTGCGAGGATGCCGCCGCCGGCCAGCGCCTCGATCGGCACGACCATCACCCAGAAATACCAGTAGAGCCAGCCGCTGGTGAACCCGGCCCACTCGCCCAGTCCCATCCGCGCAAACTCGGTGAACGCGCCGGCGCCGGGGTAGGCGGCGGCCAGTTCGCTCAGCATGCGCATCACGAGCAGGATCACCAGCCCCGCGACACCGTAGCTGACGATGCAGGCCGGACCGATCGAGGCGATGGACGTGCTGCTGCCCACGAACAGCCCGGCCCCGATGATGCCGCCGATCGTGATCATGGTGACGTGGCGCGTCCGCAACGTGCGGCCCAGGGCCGGCTGCGTGCCTCCCTCGTGTCTCGCCTGGTCCATCAGGGGTTCAGCCACCTCGATCGGCATTCCCTTCAGCCTGGCGGGCGGAGGCGGCGCATATGCGGCTGGTGGGCGCTGTAGGGTTCGAACCTACGACCCGCTGATTAAGAGTCAGCTGCTCTACCAACTGAGCTAAGCGCCCGGCCGCGCTGGGCTGATAGCAGGGTGATACGGCCGGGGGAAGGCCCGGGCGCGCAGGGTGCGAGATCACAACTCGTCCACGCGTTCCACACCGGGGATCATCTTCAGCGCCTGGCGAAGTCTTGGCGTCACGGCAAAGCCGCCAGGCAAAGCGACCTCGATTTCCGGGCAGTCCAGGCTGCCCTGATCCAGCATCGGCATCAGGCTGACCCTGCCGCGCCCCCGTCCCTCCCGGTCCAGCAGCGCGCGGATATGCGGCACGGCTTCGGTGCGTTTCAGCCAGATGCGCATGCCGGCGCCCGCCTCGCGTGCCGCCTGTTCCAGGCTGGTCACCTCCTGCGCGGTCACTCGCAGCGCTTCGCCCTCCATCTTCAGGTCGGCGGTCACCAGCAGCGGTGCGCCGGCCGCCAGGCACGCGCGCGCGCGGCCCAGCACCTCGCTGAACAGAGTGACCTCGCAGCTTCCGGCCGCGTCCGACAGGGTGATCCAGGCCATGCGGCTGCCGGTCTTGGTCGTCCGCTCCTTCAGGCCGGCCACGCACCCGGCGATCCGCACCCGTCCGCCGCCCTGCTCCGCGCGGGCCTGCAGCGCGTTGGCCGGCACCACGCCGAGCCGGCGGAGCAGCACAGCGAACCCGTCCAGCGGGTGCGCCGTCAGATGGAACCCCACCGCCTCCGCCTCGTATCCCAACCGTTCCATATCCGGCCAGTCCGGCATGTCGGGCAGCCGCAGCGTCTCCATCTGGCCGCCGCCGAACAGACCGATCTGGCCGCTGGTCGCCTCCTCTGCCCGCGCCTGCGCCCGACGCAGGATCGTCTCGGCGCCCGCGAACAGCCGCGCGCGGTTCGGGTCCATCGTATCGAACGCGCCTGCCCTGGCCAGATTTTCCAACTGCATCTTGTTGAGCTGCCGCGCTTCCACCCGCGACGCGAAATCGGAGATGTCGGCGAAGGGACGCCCGCCACGCGCCGACTCCAGCGCCTGCATCGCGCCAAAACCGATCTTCTTGATCGCGGCGAGCGCGTAGCGAATGGCGAACCGTCCATCGGGCTGGCGTTCCACGCGGAAATCGGCGCCGCTCGCATTGACCGATGGCGGCAGCACGCGGATGCCCATGCGTTCGGCCTCCGCACGCAAAGCCGCGAGCTTGTCGGTGTTGCCCATCGCCAACGACATGCAGGCCGCGAGAAACGCCACCGGATGGTTGGCCTTCATCCACGCGGTCTGATACGAGACCAGGGCGTAGGCGGCCGCGTGCGATTTGTTGAAGCCATAATCCGCGAACTTCGCCATCAGCTCAAAGACTTCCACCGCCTTGGCTTCAGGGATGCCACGCGCTGTCGCCCCTTTGGTGAAGATCTCGCGCTGCGCATCCATCTCGGCGCGTATCTTCTTGCCCATCGCGCGACGCAGCAGGTCGGCCGCACCCAGGCTGTAGCCACCCATGCGCTGCGCGATCTGCATCACCTGTTCCTGATAGACCATGATGCCGTAGGTCTCGACCAGTATCTCGCGCAGCTCTTCATGCGGCGGCGCCCATGGCTCGCCGTGCTTTCTTCTGCAATAATCGGGGATGTTGGCCATCGGCCCCGGCCGATACAGCGCCACGGCGGCGATCAGATCCTCCAGGCGGTCGGGCCGCATCTGACGCAGCACGTCGCGCATGCCGGCGGACTCGAACTGGAACACGCCGCCCGCGTCACCTCGCTGCAGCATGGCGAAGGTCGGCGCATCGTCGAACGGCAGACGGTCGAGATCGACCTCCACGCCCAACTCTTGTAGATAGTTGGCCGCGCGCTGCAGAATCGTCAGCGTCGTCAGGCCCAGAAAATCGAACTTGACGAGGCCGGCCTGTTCCACCCATTTCATGTTGTATTGCGTAACCAGCGTGCCTTCGCGCGGGTCGCGATACATCGGCACCAGATCGACCAGCTTGCGATCGCCGATGACGACGCCGGCGGCGTGCGTGCTGGCGTGCCGGTACAGCCCCTCGACCTGCAGCGCGATCTCCAGCAGGCGGCGTATGGCTTCGTCGCCATCGCGCAGTTCCTGCAGGCGCGTCTCGCCATCCACGGCCTGTCGCAGCGTCACAGGCTTGGCGGGGTTGTTGGGGATCAGCTCGGCCACCCGGTTCACCTGGCCATACGGCATACCCAGCACGCGCCCGACATCGCGCACCGCTGCCCTGGCCTGCAATTTTCCAAAGGTGATGATCTGCGCCACACGATCGTCGCCATACTCGCGGCGAACGTATGCGATCACCTCGTCGCGCCGGTTCTGACAAAAGTCGATGTCGAAATCCGGCATCGAGACACGCTCGGGATTGAGAAAGCGCTCGAACAGCAGGTCGAACCGCAGCGGATCGAGGTCGGTGATGGTCAGCGCCCAGGCGGCGACCGACCCCGCACCCGAGCCGCGGCCTGGACCCACCGGTATCCCCTGCGCCTTGGCCCATTGAATAAAATCGGCAACGATCAGGAAATAGCCGGCAAATCCCATCTTGCCGATCACGCTCAGCTCATAATCCAGGCGCTCGGCATAAGCGGCGGCGCGCGCCGGGTTGGCGGTGCCGTCGGACAGGCGGCGCGCCAGGCCTTCGCGCGCCATCGCCGCCAGCGTCTGCTCTTCCGTCGTGCCTGGACGCACCTTTGGACAGATCGGCAGCAGCGGCTTACGCGTCTCGGCCATCACCGCGCAGCTTCGCGCAATGGCCAGCGTGTTGTCGCAAGCTTCGGGAAGATCGGCGAACAGCGCGCGCATCTCCGCGGCTGACTTGAAGTAGTGTTCGGGCGTCACGCGCCGTCGTTCGGCTTCCGACAGCAGCCGACCTTCCGCAATGCACAGCAAGGCGTCATGCGCCTCGTGCATCGCGCGCGAAGCAAAAAAGCATTCGTTGGTGGCCACGATCGGCAGCCCGAACCGGTGAGCGAGCGACACCAGCCCTGACTCCACGGCCGCATCCACCCGAGTTCCGTGCCGGTGCAGTTCCACAGCCAGCCGGTCGCCGAACGCCTCGCGCATCTGTGCCAGAAGTTCGGCCGCCTCCGCCTCGCGGCCCTCCGCCAGCAACCGGCCCAGCGGCCCGCGCGTGCCGCCCGTCAACAGCATCAGCCCGTCCGCCCGCCCAGCGACAGCCGCGAAATCGAGTTGCGGGGCGGCCGGGTCGCTGTCCAGAAACCCGGCCGAGGACAGACGCTGCAGGTTCGCCAGCCCCGCCTCGGTCTGGGCCAAGACGACCACCGGGTCGGCCGGCATGCCCGGCTTGTCCGCGCGGGTGAGTGCGATCTGGCAACCGATGATCGGCTGCACGCCGCGCGCCACGCAGTACTGCGAAAACTCGAGCGCGCCGAACAAATTGCCCGTATCGGTGATGGCCACCGCCGGCATGTGGGCCTCGCGCGCCAGGCCCACGATCTTCTCCGGCTTGATGGCGCCCTCGCTCAGCGAATAGGCCGAATGGACTCGGAGATGGACGAAGGTGTTCGACATCGAACGAGATTAGGGCAGCCAGCGGTCCGGTTGCTACCCTGGATCCGGTGCGATACTCCGGTGACATCGTGCCGCCTATGGCGCGGCGACGATCCGTCCCTCGCGCAGTGTCACTACTCGATCCATTCGCCCCGCCAGCTCGGTATTATGCGTCGCGATCAGGCAGGCGACGCGCTGCTCGCGGACCATGCGCAGCAACTCGGTGAACACTGTGTCGGACGTGCCGGCGTCAAGGTTGCCAGTGGGCTCATCGGCCAGCAGCACCGCCGGACGGTTCGCGAGCGCACGCGCGATGGCCACGCGCTGCTGCTCGCCACCGGATAGTTTTCCGGGCAGATGCTTCAACCGAGCGCCCAGACCAAAGGCCTCCAGCAAGGCACTGGCGCGAAGACGCGCGGCGCGACGTGACACGCCGGCGATCATCTGCGGCAACACCACGTTCTCTAGAGCCGAGAACTCCGCCAGCAAATGGTGGAATTGATAGACGAAGCCGACGCGATCGCGACGCACCTGCGTCCGCTCGGCGTCCGACAGACCGCCGGCATCCCGGCCATCGACGATCACGCTGCCCGAATCAGGACGTTCCAGCAAACCCGCCAGATGCAGCAGCGTGGATTTGCCTGTGCCGGAAGGCGCGACCAGCGCCACGATCTCACCGGCGCGCAGCACCAGGTCGGCGCCGCGCAACACCGCAAGGTCGCCGGCGGCACTGCGATACACCCGCCCCACGCCGCGCAACGCCAGCGGCTCACTCATTGCGCAGCGCTTCCACCGGGTCGGTCCGCGCCGCGCGCCAGCTCGGGTAGAGCGTGGCCAGAAGGGAGAGCACCAGCGCCATGGTCACGACCTGCGTCACCGTCACCGCATCCAGCTTGGCCGGCAGGTGTTCCAGGTAATAGACGGTGGGATCGAACAGCGTCGTGCCCGTAATGCTCTGCAAGCCCTGCCGGATGCGCTCGATGTTCCAGCAGAACACCACGCCCAGCACGGTCCCCAACACCGTGCCCGTCACACCCACCGACGCGCCGCACATCAGGAAGATGCGCATGATGGCCCCGCGGCCTGCGCCCAAGGTGCGCAGCACGGCGATGTCGCGCGTCTTGTCCTTGACCATCATGATCAACGAGGACACCACGTTGAACGCGGCCACCAGGATGATCAGCGTCAGGATCAGGAACATCACGTTCTGTTCCACCTGGACGGCGGCGAAGAAGCTGTCGTTGCTCTGCGTCCAGTCGATCACCCGCAGCATGGGGTCGTGCAGTGCCACGCGGATCGCCCGGTTCACGCGGGCAACGTAGCTCGGGTCGCGCACCATCACCTCGATCTGCGTCACCGAGTTCGGCCTTTGGAAAAACACCTGCGCCGCCTGCAGCGGCAGGAAGGTGTAGCTGCTGTCGTACTCGTTCATCCCAGCCTGGAAGATCGCCACGACGCGATAGGCGCGCACGCGCGGCACGGTGCCGAACGCGGTGACCGCTCCGTCCGGCGATAGCAGCGTGATCTTCTGACCGACCTCCAGTCCGAAACGTTCGGCCAGCGTCAACCCGATCGCGATGGCGTCGTTACCGTGGAAATCGTCGAGCGTGCCGGCCCGTATGTTGCCCGCGATCGATGGAAAATGACGCAGATCGTCCTGCGTGATCCCGCGCACCAGCCCGCCCGAATTCTGCGTGCCGCTGGTCAGCAACACCTGCCCCTCGACCACCGGCGTCGCCGACAGCACGTCCGGCACCGTCCGGATGCGTGCGGCGACGTTGTCGTAATCGGTAATGCCCGCACTGGTGCCGGCGTACACACCCAGATGGCCGTTCAGCCCGAGGATGCGCGACAGCAGATCGTCCTTGAACCCGCTCATCACCGACATGACGATGATCAGTGTGGCCACACCGAGGGCGATGCCGACCAGCGAGAAGATGGCGATGACGGAGACGAACCTCTCGCCACGGCGCGCGCGCAAATAGCGGCCGGCCACCGCACGCTCGAACGGTCCGAACATCTATCGGACCTTGCTCAGCGCCGCGTCCAGCGACACTTCCTCGCGCTCGCCCGTCGCGCGCCGTTTCAGTTCCACCCGCCCCGCGGCCGCACCGCGCGGCCCGACGATGATCTGCCACGGCAAACCCATCAGATCGGCATCGGCAAACTTGGCGCCTGCCCGTTCGTCGCGGTCGTCGAGCAGCGCGCTGCCGTCCAGGCGGCCATATATGTCGTTGCAGAGTGCATCGCATGCCCTATCGCCCACGCGCAGGTTCAGGATGGCCGTGCCGTACGGCGCCACGCTGTCCGGCCAGATGATGCCCGACTCGTCGTGGCTGGCCTCGATGATGGCACCCACCAGACGGGAGACGCCGATGCCGTAGCTGCCCATCTCAGGAATGACGGACGTGCCCGCCGGCCCGGCGACGGAAAACACTCGGGCGTCCGGCACGTCGGGTCGCGTGTATTTCTGGCCGAAATAGAAAATCTGTCCCACTTCGATGCCGCGCCCCTCACGTTTCAGCTCCGCATCCACCCCAGCCCAACGCGCAGCGTCGTGTTTTTCCACGGTGGCCGCGTAATAGCCGTTGATCAGCTCGTGAAAATTCCGCAGATCGTCGGCGCTGTCGTACGAGTAATCGGCCTCCAGATAGTCGAGCCGCTCCAGGGTCGCATCGTAGAACACCTGGCTTTCCCCGGTCAGCGCCAGCACGATGAACTCGTGGCTGAGATCGCCGCCGATCGGCCCTGTATCGGCCAGCATCGGGATCGCGCGCACGCCCAGGCGTTGGAAAGTGCGCATATAGGCCAGCATCATCCGCCGATAGATGGTGACCGCCTCATCGTAGTCGCGCGCGAAGCTGTAGGCGTCCTTCATCAGGAACTCGCGGCCGCGCATCACGCCGAAACGCGGCCGCATCTCGTCGCGGAACTTCCATTGTATGTGATACAGCAGTTGCGGCAGCTCGCGATACGAGCGGATCGCCGCGCGCGCGAGCTCCGTCACCTGCTCCTCGTTGGTGGGGCCGTACAGCAGCTCGCGCTCGTGCCGGTCGCGTATGCGCAGCATCTCCGGCCCGTATGCGTCGTACCGCCCGCTTTCGCGCCACAGATCGGCAGTCTGCAGCGTCGGCATCAGCATCTCCTGCGCGCCCGCACGGTCCTGCTCCTCGCGCACGATCTGCTCGATATGGCGCAGCACGCGCAGCCCCATCGGCAGCCAGGCGTAGATGCCGGAGGCGGTCTGCCGCACCAGCCCGGCACGCAACATCAGCCGGTGAGAGGCGATCTGCGCCTCCGTGGGCGTCTCTTTCAAGGTCGGCACGAAACTGCGGGAAAGGCGCATGATGTCCTGCGTGTTGAGCGAGTCTCAAGCTACAGGGGCCGTCATCGGGTGACCATAGCTTCTGCCGCACGCCAACCGTTCAAGCAGACGGCAGTAAGTGCAACACGGCCGGCGAGTGCTGGCCAGCATAGACGCCGCGTTGGCCGACGCGCCAAATCATCACGCAATACGTTACGGAACCATAACTTATTGCCGCCCGCATTGTATTTGGCGGCCGCAGATTTATGCTGCGCTGCAACACGATCAGGCGCAAGAAATCTTCGAGTTTTGTTCAAAACTTGATGGAAATTTAGTGACGGCTCTGCACCAGCCTGCTACCTAAAAGGAGGCCCTGCACACCGGCGGCGGCAGGGCCAAGTTTAGGGAGGAAACGCCAGTCACACGGCAGGAGGAGGAACGCCTCGTCCTGCCGGTGATTAAACGGCCGCATCCAACCCTGCGTCCACAAAAATCTGACGGGTTTCCCAAGCTTAATCGGCTGGTCAGTCATTGGCTGCCTAAAAACCGGGCTGCCGCTGGTTATCACGAGTAATTTTCGGGCATTCCGAGTATGCCGTGCCGGAAACTCAACCAGCCGCTGTTGATCAGCAGCATCGCCACACCCCAGATCACCACCGAGACAAGCGTCGTCAGGACCAGCTTACGGCCTAGCCTCGCCTCCTGCGGCGCGCCGCGCCACCCCGTCTCGCGGTCGGCCTGCTCGACCGGACGGATGCCAAGCGGCAGCACGGCGAACAACGCCGTCCACCAGATCAGCACGTAGAGGACGCAGGCGGTAAACCAGTCCATCGCAGCGCGCCGATCAAGCGGTCAGACGCGCAACAGGTGGACGTCAACCATCGGCTTCTTGCCCAGTTTCCGGCCGACGATGCGCCGCAGCGCCGCACGCGCCGCATCCTGCAGGGCGCTGTCGTCGCGACGCAAAGGCGCCGGCAGGTCAGCGATGGCCGAGCCGAAATCGCGGCTCAGCCGCTCGGTCTCCGGGTCCTCCGGCTCGAACAGCCCGGGGGCGGTCACCGGCGTGCGCCCCATGACACGTCCGGTCGCATCCACCGCCAGGCTGGCCACGACCACACCGTTGAACAGCATGCGCCGGCGCGCGGCCATCACCCCGCCTTGCAGCGGCACCACCCGGTTGCCGTCCAACGCCAGCCGCCCGACCGGCGCGCTGTCCGTCACCTGCGGCCGTCCCGGATACAGACTCAGTATGTCGCCGTTCTCCAAGGTCAGCGGTGTGGCGCCAAGCTCCTGCGCCAGCGCGGCATGCGCGGTCAGGTGACGCCACTCGCCATGCACGGGCACGGCGTAACGCGGCCGGACCAGCTTGTAGAGCCGTCGTAGCTCGTCGCGCGCCGGATGGCCGCTGACATGCACCATGTGATCGTCGTCGGTCATCACCCGCACGCCGCGGCGCACCAGGTTGTCCTGCACGGCGCCGATCGCCTTTTCGTTGCCGGGGATCATGCGGCTCGAGAAGATCACCGTGTCGCCCTCGCCCAGCGCGATGTTGGGGTGCGTGTCGGCCGCCACCCGCGCCAGCGCGCTGCGCGCCTCGCCCTGGCTTCCGGTAATCAAGATCAGCAGGTTCTCGTCCGGCACGTCGTTGGCCGCATCTTCCGAGACGAAATGCGGGATGGTGCTGAGATAGCCGGTCTCGCGCGCCGCCGTCTCCAGGTTGCGCAGGCTGCGTCCGACCAGCGCCACCGACCGGCCCGCATCGCGCGCGGCGATGGCCACGCTTTCGACACGCGCCACGTTGCTGGCAAAGCAGGTGACCGCCACCCGCCCCTCGATGGATTTGATCAGGGCTGAGAGCGAGCGGCGCACCTCGCCTTCCGATCCGGAATGGCCCTCGACGAGCGCGTTGGTGCTGTCGCACACCATCGCCAGCACGCCCTCGTCGCCCAAAGCGGAGAACGCCGCCTCGTCGGTCGGCGGCCCCACCAGCGGATGCGGGTCAAGCTTCCAATCGCCGGTATGGACCACCGTTCCGTACGGGGTGCGTATGGCCAGGCCCTGTGCCTCCGGGGTTGAATGGGCCACGCGCAGGAATTGCAGGCGGAACGGGCCGAGTTCGAAAGACCCGCCGGGCGGGATGACGTGCAGCCGCACCTCGTTGACCAGATGCGCTTCGGTCAGCTTGCGCCGCAGCACCGCCGCGGTGAACGGCGTCGCGTAAACCGGGCAGCGCAATTGGCGCCACAGATGGGCCACCGCGCCCACATGATCCTCATGCGCATGCGTGATGACCAGGCCCAGCAGCTTGTCCCGCCGCTCGGCGATAAAGGCCGGGTCGGGCATGATCACGTCGGCCTCCGGCAGTTCATTGCCGCCGAAACCGATGCCGCAATCGATGGCCAGCCACTGGCCGTCGCAGCGATACAGGTTGAGGTTCATGCCAATCTCGCCCGTCCCGCCCAAAGGCAGGAAAGCCAGGTCTCCGGTAAGTGCGTCCATCAATCGCCTTCGATCGTTCTTGTTCGTATCGTCTGAAAAGGGGCACGTGGTAATCTGGGGACGGGGTTGCGCTCCGCCAACAAGCGCAGCCCGTCCAGCGTCAGGTCCGGGTCGATCCGGTCGAAGATCTCGGTGCCTTCGCTGAACAGCGGCGCCAGGCCGCCGGTCGCCACGATCTTGGCCGGGGCCTCGATCTCGCGCCGTATGCGCGCGACGAGCCCCTCGATCAGCCCGATATAGCCCCAGTAGATCCCAGATTGCATGGCGGCCACCGTGCCGGTGCCGATCACCGCCTGCGGCCGGCCGATGCCGATCCGCGGCAGGCGTGCGGCGGCCTGGTGCAACGCCTCGATGGACAGGTTGATTCCTGGCGCGATGGCGCCCCCCAGATAGGCGCCGTCCTCGCCCACCACATCGAAGGTGGTCGCGGTGCCGAAGTCGATCACCACCAGCGGCCCGCGGAAGTGTCGATAGGCGGCCAGCGCGTTCAGCAGCCGGTCGGCGCCCACATCCTCGGGGTTATCGACGCGTATGTCGAAACCCCAATCCAGACTGGCGCGCGCCACCAGCGGCTCGACCAGGAACCACTCGCGGCACAGGCGCCGGAGATGATACAGCGCGGCGGGAACGACGGTGCCGATCACCGCGGCGCTGACCAGGTCGGGCGTGAGCTTGCTATGCGTCAGCAAGGTCAGCAACCACACGGCATATTCGTCCGACGTGCGCTGCGGCTCGGTGGCGATGCGCCAGATGCCGGCCCAGCGCCGGCCGTCATGCACGGCGAACACCACGTTGGTGTTGCCGGCGTCTATGACGAGCAGCATGACGTCCGCGCGACAAACACGTCCGCGCTGTTGATGGGCGCAAGCACACCCTCCAGCAACAGCTCGCCCGCCAGTGTCAGGCCGGCAAAACCGGCCGTCACACGCCCATGCGCCGTCTGCACGCAAAGCGGTGTTCCGACCGGATGTGCACGCGCCAGCCAGGCTCGGCGGATGTCCCGGCCATCAAGCGCGTCCAATGCTTCTATCAGCCGCTTGGCCACTTGAACCGGCGGCGGCGCTGGCGCTTCCAGGCAGGCCGTCGCGCGGCCGGGCAGGCATGGCGCCTGCGCCAGGTTGACGCCGATGCCGATCACCACCCAGTCCGACAGCCCCGCCGGCCCCACGGCGCTGTCGATCAGGATGCCGCCCAATTTCGCACCACGGCACAGCAGGTCGTTGGGCCATTTCAGCACCAGATCCGACGTGAACGCAGACATCGCCTCGAATAGTGCCACCCCCGCCAGCATCGCCCAATGGCCGGGATCGGGGCGCGCGCCCTCCGGCCGAAGCAGCAGCGACAGGTTGAGATTGCCCTCCGGCGCGATCCATGACCGACCGCGACTGCCACGCCCCGCATATTGCCGGTCCGCGACGATGGCCAGCCGGCCCGGCTCGCCAGCGCGCGCGGCCTGGATGGCCTCATCCTGCGTGGACGCCAGTTCGGCATGATGCTGCCACCGCCAACACGACGGGGCGGTCGGGTTCACTCGAATAGGGCCTTTGCTGCCTGTGCGGCCGCCCCCAGGAAGGGGGCCGGAAAGAGGAAAAAGCCGAGCGTGAAGACCCCGGTCGCCATCGCCACCAGCGAGAGCGAGCCGGAACGCGCATCAAAGGCCGGCTCGGTCGCGTCGAAGAACAGCACCTTGATCACGCGCAGATAATAGAAACAGCTGACGACGCTGGTGAGCACGCCGATGATCGCCAGCGTCCACATGCCGGCATCCACGGCGGCCTGGAACACCATCAGCTTGCCGAAGAACCCGGCCATCGGTGGTATTCCCGCCATGCTGAACATGAAAACGGCCAGCAACGACGCCAGCGTCAGATCGGTCTTGGCCAGCCCCCCCAGATCGGCAATCCGTTCGACCGCCAAGCCGCGCCGGCGCATGGCCACGATACAGGCGAAGGTGCCGGCCGACATCACGACATAGGTCAACAGATAGACCAGTACGCCGCGCACCCCCGTCTCGGTTCCCGCAGCCAGACCGATCAGCGCGTACCCCATATGGCCGATGGAGGAGTAGGCCATCAGCCGCTTGATGTTCGTCTGCGCGATGGCCGCGAAACTGCCCAGCAGCATCGAGGCGATGGCGACCAGGACGATGATCGGCTGCCACTGTATGGCGACATGACCGAACGGCCCGAACATGACACGCAACAGCACGACGAAAGGCGCCACTTTTGGCGCCGTGCTCATGAACGCGGTCACCGAGGTGGGCGCGCCCTCGTACACGTCGGGCGTCCACATATGGAACGGCACGGCCGAGAGTTTGAAGGCGAGTCCGGCGATGATGAAGGCGATGCCGACGACCAGCCCGGTGGACACGCCGTTCGGATCGGTGACGGCGAGCGCGATCCGAGTGAAATCCATGCTGCCGGCAAAGCCGTATGTGAGCGAGATGCCGTAGAGAAGCAGGCCCGACGCGAGCGCACTCAGCACGAAATATTTAAGGCCAGCCTCGGACGATCGCACATCGTCACGTGCGAAGGCGGCCAGCACATAGACGGCCAAGGACTGCAACTCCAGCCCCAGATACAGCGTCATCAAATTGGCCGCCGAGGCCATGACCATCATGCCCACGGTGCTGAGCAGCATCAGCACCGGGAACTCGAAACGCGAGATCGTCTGCCGCACGTTGAAATCGAGCGAGAGGATCATGCACAGCGCGGTTCCGGCCAGGATCAGCAGCTTGGCAAAACGCGCGAACGCGTCCGTCACGAAGAGCCCGCCAAAGCCGCTGCCAGCCCCGGTGCTCAGCACCAAAGCGCCCGCGACCGCACAGGCGGCCAGTGCCGCCATGGTGCACAACACGGTGCTGTCCCGCTTCTGCATGACGCCCGCGACCAGGATGACCATCGCGCAGATCGACAGCACGAATTCCGGCAGGACGAGCGACCAATTCATCGTGCGGCCTCTGCCAATTGTGGCGCGTGTGGCAGGCGGGCCATCGCCTGCGTGTGGCTCCGCACCATGGCGGCCACCGTCGGCTCGAATTTCTGGGTGAAGCTGCTTGGGTAGATGCCCAGCCACAACGTCAGTACGATGAGCGGCGCGAAAATCGCCATCTCGCGCGGCGAAAGGTCCAGGATGGAGCGCAGGTCAGGCCTGACGAGCTTTCCAAAGACCACGCGCCGATACAAATACAACATGTAGCCAGCACCCAGCACCATCCCGAAACTGCCGAGCAGCGCCAACCAGAGATTGACCTGGAACGCACCGACGAGAACCAGGAACTCGCCGACAAAACCGGACGTTCCAGGCAGCCCGATCGACGCCATTGTGAACAGCATGAAGACGAAGGCATAGGCGGGCATCCGGTCGCCCAGGCCGCCGTAGCGCGCGATCTCGCGCGTATGCATCCGGTCGTAAATGACGCCGACGCACAGGAACAGCGCCGCCGAGACGACACCGTGCGACAGCATCTGGAACAACGCACCCTCGATTCCCTGCACGTTGAAGGTGAAGATGCCGATGACGACCACACCCATATGGGCAATGGACGAGTAGGCAATCAGCTTCTTCATATCCTCCTGCGCCAGAGCCACCAACGAGGTGTAGATCACGGCCACCACACCCAGCGTGAACATCAGCGGGGCGAAATGCGCAGACGCGACCGGCAGCATGGGCACGGAGAAACGTAAAAACCCGTACGCCCCCATTTTCAGCAGCACGCCCGCCAGGATGACGGAGCCGGCGGTCGGCGCCTCCACATGCGCGTCCGGCAACCAGGTATGCACCGGCCACATCGGCACCTTGACGGCGAACGACGCCAGAAATGCCAGGAACAGCCAGTACTGCATCGCCGGACTGAACGACGTGTGCACCAGGGTTGGGATGTCGGTCGTGCCGGCCTGGTGCCACATTGCCAGCAACGCGAGCAGCATGAGGACGGAGCCGGCAAACGTATACAAAAAGAATTTCAGCGACGCATAGACACGACGCGGGCCGCCCCAAACGCCGATGATGAGATACATCGGGATCAGCACGCCCTCGAAAAACATATAGAACAGCAGGAAATCGGTGGCGGAGAACATCCCCACCATCATCGTCTCCAGGATCAGGAACGCGGCCATGTATTCCCGCACGCGTGTCTTGACCGAATCCCAACTGGCCAGGATGCAGATCGGCGTCAGCGCCGTGGATAGCAGCACGAACAGCACGGAGATGCCGTCCACGCCCACGCGATAGCCGATGCCGAACCCCGGCAACCAGTCGGCCTGCTCGACGAATTGATAGCCGGCCTCGCGCGTATCGAAACGCGTCCAGAGCACCAGAGAAATCAGAAACGTGAGTAGGCTGGTCCATAACGCCGTCCAGCGCGCGTTCTGCACCGACGCCTCGCCGTCACCGCGCAAAGTCATCAGGATGAGCACGCCCAGAAGCGGCAGAAACGTGATCAACGACAGCACGGGAAACCCGGCAGCGTTGACGGACGCGGCGCTGCTCATCGTGTCACCAGAAACAGGCTGACCAGAACGACAAGACCGATCAGCATTGTGAAGGCATAGACCGCGATGGAGCCGGTCTGGATTCGAACGACCTGTACCGAGCCGCCCTCGGCCATGCTGGCCAGACCGTTGGGCACACCGTCGATGATCTGCGCATCGCCGACCTGCCAGAACTCGCGCGCCAGCCACATCGCAGGCCGGACGAACAGGAAATCATAGAGCTCGTCGAAATACCATTTGTTGAGCAGGAAGCGGTAGATCGGCGCAAAACGCTCTGCCAGCCGCGCCGGCAAAGCCGGGTTCACAATATAGAACAAATAGGCCAACGCTATCCCGAGAATACCGGTGGCGGTCGGCAGGATGCCGATCAGGAACGGTGTCCGCTCGACCTGCTGCAAAACGTGATTGCCTGGGTTAGTAAAAATGGCGCCCTGCCAGTAACTCGAATTGTGGTCGCCGATCAGCGCCGCGTGCAACAACCAACCCGCAAACACCGCCCCGAACGACAGGATGATCAAAGGCCCCGTCATGCTCGGCGGACTCTCGTGCAGATGCGACATGACATGCTCATCTGCCCGCGGCTTGCCGTGAAACGTCATGAACAGAAGACGCCACGAATAGAATGCGGTCAGGAATGCTGCCACCGTGCCGCAGACGAAGCCGTAATTGCCGACCGGCGTGCCGGCAGCAAACGTCGCCTCCAGGATCGCGTCCTTTGACCAATAGCCGGCAAAATACGGAATACCGCCCAGCGCGAGGCTGCCGAGCCACATGGCGGCACAGGTCACCGGCACACGCCGCCAGATGCCGCCCATGCGCCTCATATCCTGCTCATCCGACATAGCGTGGATCACCGAGCCTGCGCACAGGAACAGCAACGCCTTGAAGAACGCGTGCGTTATAAGGTGGAACATGCTCGCCTGATACGCGCCGACGCCGGCGGCCATGAACATGTAGCCGAGCTGAGAACAGGTGGAGTAGGCGATCACCCGCTTGATGTCGTTCTGCACGCAACCGATGGTCGCGGCGAACAAACACGTGGTGGCGCCGATGAACGTCACGAACGTCAGCGCCCCGGGCGCGAACTCCATCAGAGGCGACATGCGCGACATAAGGAAGACCCCGGCCGTCACCATGGTCGCAGCATGGATCAGCGCGGAGACAGGCGTGGGCCCCTCCATCGCGTCCGGCAACCATGTGTGAAGCAGGATCTGCGCCGATTTGCCCATCGCGCCGATGAACAACAGGAAGCCTATGACTTCATAGCTGCGTGGGTTGGCACCCAGGAATCCATAAATGTCGTTCACGTGCCGCGGGACATCGGCGAAAATCGTCGCAAAATCCACGGCGCCGAACTTGAAGAACACGAGCGCGATACCGACGGCAAAGGCGAGATCCCCGACGCGGTTGACCACCATCGCCTTGATCGCCGCTCGATTGGCGGCCGGCCGGTCATACCAGTAGCCGATCAGCAAGTAGCTTGCCAGACCCACGCCTTCCCAGCCGAAAAATAGCTGCACCAGATTGTCGGCTGTGACCAGCATCAGCATCGCGAAGGTAAAAAACGACAAGTACGCGAAGAAGCGTGACGTGGTGGACTGCTCGTGCGACATGTAGCCAATGCTGTAAATGTGTATCAACGTGGCCACGCACGTGACCATCGCGACCATGGACACCGACAGCGAGTCGTAAAGCAACGCCCAGTCCAGGTGGAAGTCTCCAGCGCTTATCCAGGTCGCTACGGGCACGACACCGGTGACGACACCGCCCCAGATATGCTGATACCAGGACAGCACGCCGCAGGCCGAGGCAAGCACCATGCAGGCGATCGTCACCAACTGAGCGGCACGATCCCCAATGCTACGCCCGGCAAAACCGCACACGAACGAGCCGATCAGTGGGGCGAAGACAGCGATCGCGAAAAACATCTCAGCCCTTCATCAACGTGACATCTTCGACCTCGATCGAGCCGCGATTGCGAAAATAGACGACCACGATCGCCAGTCCGATAGCCGCCTCGGCGGCTGCCACGGTCAATACGAACATTGCGAGGATCTGGCCGGAAAGGTCGCCGAGTGCGGACGAGAAAGCAACCAGGTTGACGTTGACGGCCAGCAGTATCAACTCGATCGACATCAGGATGATGATGACGTTCTTTCGGTTGAGAAAAATACCGAACACGCCAAGCACCAGAAGGCAGGCGCCAACAAAGAGATAGTGGCCCAGCCCTACGGCGAGCACCCCATTTGCCATGACTCAGTGCTCCCCCGCCACGGGGGCCGGCGCGGTGGCACCATCGTGGGCCTCATGATTCGCCGCGTCGAAACCGATCCCGGGAGCTCGCTCGGGACTCAGCCGCGGCCGATAGATGCCCAGCTCGGCAATACCCGCCCCGCTCCGCAAATTCACGATCTCCAGCGTATCGGACACACGGCGTTCCTGCTGGCGCGTGATATCCTGGCGACGCGATGCCTGACGGTCACGGTGCGTGAGCACGATGGCCCCGATCATCGCCACCAACAGGATCAACCCGGCAAGCTGGAATAACAGGATGTAGTCAGTGTAGAGCACACGGCCGATCGCGCGCGTGTTCTCGACGTGCGCCGGCACATGGCCCAGGCGCAAGGCCGGTGCTTCACCTGTAAGCTGCCATCCGAACAACACGCTCAGCAACTCGGTCAGCAACACGACACCCACCGTAAAGCCAACCGGCGCATATCGCTGGAAGCCCTCACGCAGAGCAACGAAATCGACATCCAACATCATGACGACGAACAGGAACAGCACCGCCACCGCGCCGACATAAACGATAACCAGTGTCATCGCCAGGAACTCGGCACCGGCAATCAGAAACAAGGCGGCGGCGTTGAAAAACGCTAGTATCAGGAACAGAACCGAATGCACCGGGTTGCGGCTGGTGATCACCATCGCAGCCGAACCGAGAAGAATGGCGGAAAAGACGTAAAATGCTGCGCTGGTGATCATCGATAGGGTGCGTCCATCTCAAGCCGTTTGGCCAGCTCCGTCTCCCAACGATCGCCATTGTCGAGCAGCTTGTCTTTGTTATACATCAGCTCCTCACGTGTCTCCGTCGAGAACTCCAGGTTTGGCCCCTCGACGATCGCATCCACAGGGCATGCCTCTTCGCACAGCCCGCAATAGATGCATTTCGTCATGTCGATGTCATACCGCGTTGTCCGTCGAGAACCATCAGCGCGTGGCTCCGCCTCGATGGTGATCGCGTAGGCTGGGCAAATCGCCTCGCACAGCTTGCAAGCTATGCAGCGCTCCTCGCCATTTGGGTAGCGGCGCAATGCATGCTCGCCCTTGAAGCGGGCGCTTGTCGGGCTCCGCTCGTAAGGATAGTTGATCGTCACCTTCGGTTTGAAGAAATAGCGCAAGGTTAGCGCCATACCCGAAAGCAACTCCGCCATAACGAGGCGCGTCGCGGACTTTCCTGTCAGATGCATGCGTTACCTATCAGACAGGCTCGACGGGCAACAAGCCGGTCAGCTCAAGAAAACCAGCCGTCAGCACGAGCCACAGCAGGGATAACGGCAAGAACACTTTCCAGCCCAGGCGCATCAACTGATCGTAGCGAAAGCGCGGAAACGTGGCTCTCACCCAGAAGAAGAAGAACATGATCATGCTCATCTTCAACAACAACCAGAACACGCCGGGCACGAACGTCAACCCGAACGGTGCTTGCCAGCCACCAAGAAACAGGATGCTGGCCAAAGCCGACATCATGATCATGTTCGTGTACTCGCCAAGGAAAAACAGGGCGAATGACATCGCGCTGTACTCAACGAAGAACCCGGCCACCAGCTCGCTTTCGCCCTCAGGCAAATCGAAGGGAGCGCGATTGGTCTCTGCCAGCATGGATACCAGGAACACGACGAACATCGGCAGCAACGGAAAGCACAACCACCAATGGGATTGTGCTCGTATGATGTCGTTCAGGTTCAGGCTGCCAACGCACAACATGACAGTGACCAAAACGAACCCGATCGACACCTCGTAGCTGACCATCTGGGCAGCCGACCGCATCGCACCCAGGAACGCGTATTTTGAGTTGCTAGCCCAGCCGGCGATGACAATCCCATATACGCCGAGCGAACTGATGGCAAACAGATACAGTATGCCGACATTGATGTTTGCAACAGCCCAACCGTCATTGACAGGGATGACGGCCCAGGCGAGACACGCCAATACAAATGTCAGCATAGGCGCCAACAGAAACAGGGAGCGGCTGGCACCTGCTGGTATGATGGTCTCTTTGGTAAAAACCTTGACCGCATCGGCAAATGGCTGCCAAAGCCCGAATGGGCCGACGACATTTGGACCCATGCGCAATTGAAACGCACCCAGCGCCTTGCGTTCGAAATAGGTGGAGTAAGCCATAGACATCAGGACCGGCACCAATATCCCGAGCGTCTTGGCCATGGTCAGCAACAATGCGCCGAGATCACGCCCAAATGCGGTGTCGGTGAAAAACGCGTGCACGATGCTACTCCGCAGCCATTGCAAGCGGCCGTGCTACCAGTGCCGGCGGCGCCAATCGCGAACACTCGGCCATCGTGGCGCTTGCGCGACTGATCGGGTTGGTTTGGTAGTAGTCCGCAATCGCCGACGACACGTCCTGCTCTGCATTCACCGTCATGCCCGCAGGCTGGACAGGTCCGCTCAAGTCGCTCGCGCCAAACCTTGCTAGACCGAGCCGGGCGAACACTGGGTTCACCTGAGCCAGATGCGCGCGAACCGTTTCCAGATCGTCGTAGGGAAGCGTATGTCCCAGCACCGCACTCAACGCCCGCAGAATTCGCCAGTCTTCACGCGCATCGCCGGGCGGAAAGATCGCCCGATAGCCTCGCTGTACACGGCCCTCGGTGCTTACATATGTTCCATCCTTTTCGGTGTACGCGGCACCGGGAAGAATAACGTCCGCGCGCGACGCGCCACGGTCGCCCTGGTGGCCCTGATAGATCACGAATGTGTCTGAACCAATGCGACCAGTATCAAACTCGTCAGCGCCCAACAACCATAGCAGATCGACCCCGCCGCCCATCATACCATCAACATCGAGACCATTTAGCCCAGGCAAAAAGCCCAGATCGAGTGCGCCCACTCGAGATGCCGCTGTATGCAGCATGTTGAACCCGTGCCAGTCCGGCCTCAACGCACCAAGTTCCGCTGCCATCGACCACGCGCCGGCCAGCAGGGCCGCGCCATCCGAACGCGCCAGTGCACCCTGGCCCAAGATAATCATCGGGTGCTTGGCGTCAGACAATGTCCGCGCGAAATCCCTTGCTTGATCTCGCAATCCGAAAATCAGTGAGGGTGATGCACCCAGATGCTGAACGTTGTATGTCAGATCGCACGCGTCTCCTATAACGCCAATCGGCAGCTTACCTTCGGTCGCCAGCCATCGCTTCCGCAGGCGCGCGTTGAGGATAGGCGCCTCCCGACGCGGGTTGGTCCCGATCAGCAGCACCGCGTCGGCTACGTCGATCCCCGCGATGGTGCTGTTGAACAGGTAGAACTCACGACGTGTCGCGTCCAGCTTGGCGCCATCCTGCCGGCAGTCGAGGTTGGGCGACCCAAGTGCCGACATCAGATCCTTCAGCACCAACATGCTTTCGGCATCGCAGAGATCTCCAGCGATCGCGCCGATCCGGGCACCATTCAACCCGCGCAACTTCGAAGCGATTGCGGCAAATGCTTCCGGCCAGCTTGCTGGATGTAGCTTGCCATTCACACGCACCCACGGCCTATCCAGACGACGCCGTTTCAGTCCGTCAAACGAGAAACGCGATTTGTCGGCCAGCCACTCTTCGTTGATGTCATCGTTCACGCAGGGGAGAATGCGTAACACCTCCGGACCTTTCGCATCCACGCGAATCGGTGTGCCGACCGCATCCAACACGTCTACACTATCGGTTTTGGTCAACTCCCAAGGACGAGCAACGAAAGCGTACGGTTTGCTGGTAAGCGCACCCACCGGACAAATGTCGATCAAGTTGCCGGACAACTCGGAGGTCAGCGCATGCTCGACATATGTACCAACCTCCATGTTCTCGCCGCGTGCGGTTGCCCCGAGCTCCGGAACACCGGCGATCTCCGTCGCAAAACGGATGCATCTCGTACATTGGATGCACCGCGTCATGACCGTCTGGACCAAGGGCCCCAGGTATTTGTCTTTCACCGCGCGCTTGTGTTCGGCGTAGCGCGAGTGATCCATTCCGTAGGAATACGACAAATCCTGTAGATCGCACTCGCCGCCCTGATCGCAGATCGGACAGTCGAGCGGGTGATTGATAAGCAGAAACTCCATCACGCCGCGACGAGCCTGTCGCACCATGGGCGTGTCGGTGCGCACCACCATACCTTCGGCCACGGGATAGGCGCAGCTGGCGATGGGCTTGGGCGCTTTCTCGATCTCGACCAGGCACATGCGACAATTGCCAGCCACCGACAGCCGCTCATGATAGCAGAAGCGGGGTATTTCTCGGCCGGCCGTTTCACAAGCTTGCAGCACCGAGCTGCCAGCCTGGATTTCAACATCGACGCCATCGACGACTAACTTGACCATAAGCTCTCTCAACCAACGCCGCTGTTAAACATGGTCATTCAGCGGCCAAGGGGAGGGCTGAAGGTGTCACAACCCTCGCACCGCCCCGATATTGCGCAATCCTTGCCTCGATAACCGGACGGAAATGCCGGATCAGGCCTTGGATAGGCCAAGCCGCGGCGTCGCCCAGGGCGCAAATCGTATGACCTTCGACTTGCCGAGTTACCTGCTCCAACATATCGATTTCCGACACGTCGGCGCGACCTTCGACCAACCGATACATCACCCGCATCATCCACCCGGTGCCCTCACGGCAGGGCGTACACTGCCCGCAACTCTCGTGCTTGTAGAATTTCGCCAGACGGGCGACTGCGCGGATCACGTCCGTGGACTTGTCCATGACGATGACCGCAGCGGTTCCCAAGCCGGATTTTACGTCGCGCAGACTGTCGAAATCCATCAGAACGGTGTCGCATATCTCTTTCGGCAGAAGCGGCACAGA
This sequence comes from uncultured Acetobacteraceae bacterium, assembly GCA_964252425.1. Lineage (GTDB taxonomy): Bacteria > Pseudomonadota > Alphaproteobacteria > Acetobacterales > Acetobacteraceae > BOG-908. The sequence continues at coordinate 12,149 of CAXUNK010000006.1, read as the reverse complement.
TGATCCACCCGGAATAACCGCCAGCAGATTATCCCATCCGCCCCTTACCCCACCGGCATATTGGTCAATCAGCTCGCGCAACGGAATTCCCAGCTCTTCCTCGACGTTGCACGGCGTGTTGACGTGGCCGGAGATGCAGAAAATCTTGGTCCCTGCATTTTTCGGTCGACCGAGCGCCGAGAACCACGCAGCCCCACGTCTCAGGATATGAGGCACAACCGCGATCGTCTCGACATTGTTGACCGTCGTTGGGCACCCATACAGACCGACCGCAGCAGGAAAGGGCGGCTTCAGGCGCGGCATGCCTTTCTTACCTTCCAAACTCTCCAACAACGCCGTTTCCTCGCCGCAGATATAGGCACCGGCGCCGCGATGCACAAACACATCGCAGTCCCAGCCGCTGCCGCACGCGTTCACCCCGATCAGCCCGGCCTCGTACGCCTCGTCAACAGCAACCTGCAGATTGAGGTGTTCGTTGTAATACTCGCCACGAATGTAGATGTATGCTGCGTGCGCCCCCATGGCGAAGCAGGCAATCAGGCATCCCTCAATCAGCTTGTGCGGATCGTGCCGAATGATGTCGCGATCCTTGCAGGTGCCGGGCTCACTTTCGTCAGCGTTGACCACCAGATAGGCCGGGCGCCCATCCGAAACCTTCGGCATGAACGACCATTTCATGCCCGTTGGAAACCCTGCGCCACCTCGGCCGCGCAGACCGGACGCCTTCATCTCGTCGATGATCGTCTCGCGGCCACGCAGCAGAATATCGGCTGTGCCATCCCAATCGCCACGAGCACGAGCGCCGGCGAGCCTCCAGTCGTGCTGACCGTACAGGTTGGTGAAAATCCGATCGCGATCCTGCAACATCCCGCTACTCCGTCACCGAAAGCAGCGTGGTCGGACCACCAGCCGGGGCCGACGTCATCCGGCCCGTCATTGAGCCCGGCTTGGGCGGAGCATCGCCGCGCTGGAGCGATCGCAACAGCGACTCCGTCGATGTGCCATCCATGTCCTCATAAAAATCGTTATCGATCTGGAGAATCGGGGCGTTCACACACGCGCCCAGACACTCCACCTCGGACATGGTGAACAGACCATCCTCGCTCGTCTCGTGCCACCCGGTGATGCCGGTCACGCGACGGCACGCCGCGACGACGTCGTCCGATCCTCGCAACCAGCACGGTGTGGTGGTGCAGATCTGCAGGTGATACTTGCCGATCGGACTCGTATTGAACATCAGGTAGAAGGTCGCGACCTCATACACTCTGATAGGCGGCATACCCAACCGGCTCGCCACCGCATCCATCGCCACGCGCGGCACCCAAGCGCTGCCCGTCTCGCGCCGCATCTGGTCCTGAACGAGGTAGAGCGCCGGCAATACGGCGCTCGCCTGCCGGCCAGGCGGATATTTGGCAAGCAACTTTGCGAGCGCCCCCTCGCTTTCGGCGTCGAAGGCGAAGCGCTCGGGCTCAACGCGGTTATGAGCAGCCGTCGAGCCGTCACCGATATTCTCTGCGGAAAATGCGCCCGACATCAACGATCAACCTCGCCGAACACGAGGTCGATCGATCCGATGATCGCCACGGTGTCGGCCAACATATGGCCCTTGCTCATCACCTCAACGGCCTGCAGATGCGAGAACCCGGTCGGGCGTATCTTGCAACGGTAAGGCTTGTTCGTCCCGTCGGAGACGAGATACACGCCGAACTCTCCCTTCGGACTTTCGATGGCGGTGTAGGTGGCCCCCGCCGGCACGTGAAAACCTTCCGTGTACAGCTTGAAGTGGTGGATCAGCGCTTCCATCGAGCGCTTCATGTCCTCTCGCCGAGGTGGGGTGAACTTCCGATCGTCGATCTTGACCGGCCCAGGCTTCATCGCCTGCAAGCATTGGCGGATGATCTTCACGCTTTCACGCATCTCGATCATTCGGACGAGATAGCGATCGAAGCAGTCGCCATGGCGCGCGACAGGCACGTCGAACTGCACGCGATCATACATCGCGTAAGGCTGAGACTTGCGCAAATCCCACGGAACGCCGCTTGCGCGCAGGTTCGGGCCGGTGAAGCCCCAAGCCAACGCTTGCTCGGCCGACATCACCCCGATATCGACGGTGCGCTGCTTCCAAATCCTATTTTCAGTCAGCAGGTTCCAAAGATCATCAATGAACTTCGGAAAACTCTCGCTCCATGTCCAGATCCTGTCCGGCAACCCAACCGGCAGATCCCTCATAACCCCGCCAGGCCGGTAGTAATTCGCATGAAGCCGCGCACCAGACGCCGCCTCATAGAATTCCATCAGCTTTTCGCGCTCCTCATAACCCCAAAGCGAGGGACTGAGCGCGCCGACATCGAGTGCGTAGGAGGTGATGTTGAGCAGGTGGTTCAGTATGCGCGTAATCTCGTCGAACATCGTGCGAATCCACAACGCCCGCTCCGGCGCCGTGATCGACAACAGTCGCTCGGTCGCCAACACGAAGGCATGCTCCATGCACATCGGTGAGACGTAATCAAGGCGATCGAAATACGGAACGTTTTGGACGTAAGTGCGGGTCTCGATCAGCTTCTCGGTGCCACGATGCAGCAACCCGATATGCGGGTCCGCCCGCGCCACCACCTCGCCATCCATCTCCAACACCAAACGCAACACACCATGGGCGGCCGGATGTTGCGGGCCGAAATTGATCGCGTGGCTGTCAATCTGCACGGTCTTATAGGTAGAAGCGACCGCCTGATCGGGCGGTACCGGCGTACTCACATGGCGCTCAAAATCAGCAAGGTCACTCATGGCTTTGCCTCAGCCGAAACGCCATTGGCCAAAGCCATGCGCGTCGTGTGCGCTTTCTCATCGCCTGGCAGGGAGGTCATCCCTTCCCACGGCGACAAAAACCGGAAATCCCGGAAATCCTGCGTCAGCTTGACAGGTTCGTTGATGACCTGCTTGCGGTCCTCGTCGTAACGCACCTCGACATAGCCGGTCAGCGGAAAATCCTTTCGCAGCGGATGACCCTCAAAGCCGTAATCAGTGACGATGCGCCGGTGGTCGGCCAAGCCCGCAAACTTCACGCCGAACAGATCCCAGCACTCGCGCTCCCACCATGTGGCACAAGGCCAGAGATTGGAAACGGAGGGCACGGGCGAGAGCTCATCAGTGGTCACGATCACTCGCAACCGATGGTTCAACGACACGCTCAGCAGATTATACACGACATCGAACCGCTCGGCGCGCATCGGCCAGTCCACGCCGCACACATCAACAAGCTGCTCGCAGGCGAAGCGTGGGTCGTCACGCAACACGCCCATCACTTCGAGCAGCATCTCACGGGAGACGTGTGCCACCAGTTCGCCGCCTTCCAGCCCTGCACGCGCCACACCCGGCAGCGACGTCGCAACCTGCAGCGCCAGTGCGGAGCCTCTAGCGGCGGTGGCAAGATCAGCCACGAAGGATCGTCCCGGTGCGGCGGATCTTCTTTTGCAGTTGCATGATGCCGTAAACCAGCGCTTCGGCCGTGGGCGGGCAGCCCGGCACGTAGATATCGACCGGCACTATGCGATCGCATCCACGAACAACCGAGTAGGAATAATGATAATACCCGCCGCCATTCGCACAGCTGCCCATGCTGATCACCCAGCGAGGCTCGGACATCTGGTCATATACACGGCGCAATGCGGGCGCCATCTTGTTGGTCAACGTGCCGGCCACGATCATCACGTCGCTTTGCCGCGGCGACCCGCGTGGAAAAATCCCGAACCGGTCGAGATCGTAGCGCGGCATATAGGCGTGGATCATCTCCACCGCACAGCAGGCCAGGCCAAAGGTCATCGGCCACAGGCTGCCGGTGCGCCCCCAATTGATCAGCTTGTCGAGCTGCGCGACAACGAACCCCTTATCGGCGATCTCGCCGGTAATGCCTCGCACAACCGCATCCTGGGCCTGCCCCGGCGGCAGCACCTCACGGTTCCAGGCGATCGCCTCGCCTGTCGCCATGTCGGTTGCGGTCACACTCATCGATCACTCCCACTCCAGCGCACCACGGCGCCACTCGTAGATAAAACCGACGGTCAGAACAGCAAGGAACCCCATCATCGACCAGAAGCCGAGCGCGCCAATACGTGATAGGCTGATCGCCCAGGGGAACAGGAACGCGACCTCTAGATCGAAGATGATGAACAGGATCGCGACTAGATAGAAGCGCACATCGAACCGCCGACGCGCATCGTCAAACGGCTCAAACCCGCATTCGTACGCCGAAAGCTTGGCGGCATACGGCTTCTGACGTGCGGCCAACAGCGAGCCGCCGATCATCGCCGCGGCGATCGCCCCTGCGATGCCGAGAAATACAAGGATAGGAAAGTAGTCGGCCAGGATCGGCTGCATGGCGCTCCCGCGGGTTATCACGGCGCCAAAAGGCCACCGCAGTGCAACATCGGCGGACCATAGACCCGACCGCACCACGCGCCAAGAGGGGATGGCGCGAGTGACGGGGCTCGAACCCGCGACCTCCGGCGTGACAGGCCGGCGCTCTAACCAACTGAGCTACACCCGCGTATCTGCGGCAGGCGCCCCCTCTAAGGTTCAGGCGGCTGGGCGTCAACCGTTCAGTCGCCCGGTAATGCTCATCAAGCGTCAGACATAGGTCACGTCTGACGATTGACGACCGCAAACCGGCGACTGAACATGGTGGGCGGTGACGGGATCGAACCGCCGGCCAACTCGGTGTAAACGAGCCGCTCTACCTCTGAGCTAACCGCCCTCGTGCGCCTCTTCAGGCTTGCCCCTGGCGGTGTCAACGGGCGTGTTCGCCACCATCTCGCGCAGCCCCTTGCCCGCACGGAAACGCACGGATTTGCTCTCCGGCACGTCAATCTCGGCGCCGGTCCGCGGGTCGCGGCCCTTGCCGGCCTTGCGCTCGCTCACGTTGAAAGCGCCGAACCCCAGCACCCGGACTTCCTTGCCGCTCTTGAGCGAGGCGCTCATCGAGTCGAACACCGCCTCGACCGCCGCCAGCGCCTTGGCGCGCGGCAAGCCGGTCTTCTCGGTCACCGCGCTGACCAGTTTCTGACGGTTGAACACGCGGTCGGCGCGTCCCGCGGAACCCGATCCACCGGCCTCTTCCTCCATCTCAGCCGACTCAGCCTCGGCTGCGTCTTCGTCGTGTAATGCCTTGATGTCGTCCATGGTTGATCCTTCCGAATGGTCTGCGCGGAGCACGCCTGATGGCGTGACACTGGCTAGCCAGAAACCTGGCGCCCGAGCGCGCACAGACGTGTCACACCATCAAGGCGCAAGTCAACAAAAAGCCCGGAAATCCGCCATTTTCTGCGGTTCCGGGCTTTGCTGAGGCCGGCGCGGTCAGTGCGGCAGGTGCGCGCCCACCGGCTCTGCCACCGGTGCCGCGATCGGCTCGGGCGGCTCCTCCCACTCGATCGGCTCGGGCCGGCGGGCCAGCGCCTGTCCGATCACCTCGTCCACGTGGCTCACGGGGATCAAGGTCAGCGCCCGCTTCACGTTGTCGGGTATTTCGGCCAGATCCTTCTCGTTGTCCTTCGGGAAGAACACGGTCGCGATCCCCGCTCGCAACGCCGCCAGCAGCTTCTCCTTCAACCCGCCGATCGGCAGCACGCGGCCACGCAGGGTGATCTCGCCGGTCATCGCCACGTCGCGCCGCACCGGAATGCCGGTCAGCACGCTGACGATGCTGGTCGCCATCGCCACACCGGCCGAGGGACCATCCTTGGGCGTCGCACCTTCCGGCACGTGCACGTGGATGTCCCGCTTCTCGAACACCGTCGGCTTGATGCCGAAGCTGATCGAGCGGCTGCGCACGTAGGACAGGGCCGCGGTCACACTCTCCTGCATCACGTCGCCCAGCTTGCCGGTATGCTGAACCTTGCCGCGACCCGGCACGATGACGCTCTCGATCGTCAGGATCTCGCCGCCCACCTCGGTCCAGGCCAAGCCAGTCACCACGCCGACCATGTCCTCGCTTTCGGTCTCGCCGTAACGGAACCGGCGGATGCCGGCGTATTTCTCCAGGTTCTTCAGCGTGATCACGACCTTTTTCGACTTCTTGGTCACGATCTCCTTGACCGCCTTGCGCGCCAGATTGGCCAGTTCGCGCTCCAGGTTGCGAACGCCCGCTTCACGCGTGTAGGTGCGGATCAGGTCACGAAGCGCGTCGTCGCTGATCGACCACTCCTCGGCCTTCAAGCCGTGCGCCTCGCCCTGCTTGGCCAGCAAATGACGGCGCGCGATCTGCAGCTTCTCGTCCTCGGTGTAGCCGGATATCCGGATGATCTCCATGCGGTCCAGCAACGGCTGCGGCATGCGCAGGCTGTTGGCGGTGGTGACGAACATCACGTCGGAAAGATCGTAATCGACCTCCAGGTAGTGGTCGGCGAAGGTCGCGTTCTGCTCCGGATCGAGCACCTCGAGCAAAGCGCTGGTCGGGTCGCCGCGCCAATCCTGGCCCAGCTTGTCGATCTCATCGAGCAGGAAGAGCGGGTTGCTGGTCTTCGCCTTCTTCATGCCCTGAATCACCTTGCCGGGCATCGAGCCGATATATGTGCGCCTGTGGCCGCGTATCTCCGCCTCGTCCCGCACGCCGCCCAGCGACATGCGAACGAAGCTGCGGCCGGTGGCATTGGCCACCGACTTGCCCAGGGAGGTCTTGCCCACGCCAGGCGGCCCCACCAGGCACAGGATCGGCCCGCGCACCTTCGGGCTGCGCGCCTGCACGGCCAGGTATTCGGTGATGCGCTCCTTCACCTTCTCAAGCCCGAAATGGTCGGCGTCCAGCACCTGTTCCGCATGGGTGACGTCGCGGCTGATCTTGCTGCGCTTCTTCCAGGGGATCGACAGCACCCAGTCGAGATAGTTGCGCACCACGGTCGCTTCCGCGCTCATCGGGCTCATGGTCCGCAGCTTCTTCAGCTCCGCCAGGCACTTCTCCCTGGCCTCCTTCGACAGGCGCGTCTTCTTGATCTTGTCCTCGAGTTCGGCCGTCTCGTCGCGGCCGTCCTCGCCCTCGCCAAGCTCCTTCTGGATCGCCTTGAGCTGTTCGTTGAGATAGTACTCGCGCTGCGTCTTCTCCATCTGGCGCTTGACGCGGTTGCGTATGCGCTTCTCCACCTGAAGCACGCCGATCTCGGACTCCATATGCCCGAACACCCGCTCCAGCCGGCCGCCGACAGGCGCGTTCTCCAGAAGCTCTTGCTTCTCGCTGATCTTCAGGTTGAGGTGGCTGGCGATCGTGTCGGCCAGCTTCGACGGTTCCTCGATCTGGTTGAGCGAGACCAGCACCTCCGGCGCAATCTTCTTGTTCAGCTTGATGTACTGCTCGAACTGGCCGAGCACCGTGCGGCCAAGCGCCTCCAGCTCCTTCGCGTCCGCCGCCTCGTCGGGCACATCCTCAACAAACGCCTCGAAATACGCCTCCGTCTCCTGAAAGGCGGTGACCCGAGCGCGGCGCCCGCCTTCGACCAGCACCTTCACTGTGCCGTCGGGCAGCTTCAACAGCTGAAGGATCGTCGAGATGGTGCCGACGCGGTAGATGTCGTCGGCGGACGGGTCGTCCTGGGCCGCGTTCTTCTGCGCGACAAGCAGGATCTGCTTGTCGGTCTTCATCACCGCTTCCAGCGCGCGCACCGATTTCTCACGGCCCACGAAAAGCGGCACGATCATGTGCGGGAACACCACGATGTCGCGGAGCGGCAGCACCGCGAGCGTGTCGCCGGACGGCGCAGCTGGCTTCTTCTTCTCAGGCATCGAAAGACCTCCTCAAAGGACAGTCAGGAGCGCTTCGCCCAGATTGGCACGCAGCGGCTCCGAAACACATGGCGGACCGTGTATCAAAGATACACGCGGACCGCGTATCGAAGACCGGCAATGATGCCGGTCCGCCCGTGTCAGAGACCGATATCGGGCCGGGACCGAGCTTTGCTAGCCCGCCGCACCCTCGGCCCGCTCCTTCGAGCGTTCCTTGCTGTAGGTGTAGAGCGGACTGGCCCGCCCTTCGGCCACTTCGCGATTGATCACCACCTCGTCCACGTGGTCGAGCCCCGGCAGGTCGAACATGGTTCCCAGCAGGATCGACTCCATGATCGAGCGGAGGCCGCGCGCCCCGGTGCGCCGCGCGATCGCACGGGTGGAGACCGATTTCAGCGCGTCATCGGTGAAGCTGAGCTTGACACCTTCCATCTCGAACAGACGGCCATACTGCTTGACCAGCGCGTTCTTGGGCTTGGTCAGGATCTCCATCAACGCGGCCTCGTCGAGATCCTCGAGCGTGGCCACAACGGGCAGCCGCCCGATGAACTCGGGGATCAGCCCGAACCGCAGCAGATCCTCCGGCTCGACATCGCGCAGGATGGCGCCCGTCCGTCGCTCGTCGGGGTCGCGCACCTCGGCGCCGTAGCCGATGCCCGACCCCTTGCCGCGCGCGCCGATGATCTTCTCAAGCCCGGCAAACGCGCCGCCGCAAATGAACAGGATGTTGGTGGTATCGACCTGCAGGAACTCCTGCTGCGGATGCTTTCGGCCGCCCTGCGGGGGAACGGAGGCGACCGTCCCCTCCATGATCTTCAATAGCGCCTGCTGCACGCCCTCCCCGCTCACGTCGCGGGTGATGGACGGGTTGTCCGACTTGCGGCTGATCTTGTCGACCTCGTCGATATAGACGATGCCCCGCTGCGCCCGCTCCACGTTGTAATCGGCCGATTGCAGCAGCTTCAGGATGATGTTTTCCACATCCTCGCCGACATACCCGGCCTCGGTCAGGGTGGTCGCGTCCGCCATGGTGAACGGCACGTCCAGGATGCGGGCCAGGGTCTGCGCCAGCAGCGTCTTGCCGGAGCCGGTGGGGCCCACGAGCAGGATGTTGCTCTTGGCGATCTCGATGTCGTTGTTCTTTTGCGCGTGCGCCAACCGCTTGTAATGGTTGTGCACGGCTACCGAGAGCACCTTCTTCGCGTGCGCCTGGCCGATGACGTAGTCGTCCAGCACCCGGCAGATCTCGCGCGGGGTCGGCACGCCGTCGCGCGCCTTGACTAGGTGCGTCTTGTGTTCCTCGCGGATGATGTCCATGCAGAGCTCGACGCATTCGTCGCAGATGAACACGGTCGGCCCGGCGATCAGCTTGCGCACCTCGTGCTGGGACTTGCCGCAGAACGAGCAGTACAGGGTGTTCTTGGTATCGCCCGACTTGCTCATGATACGTTGCTCATTGGCTCTCCTGCCCCGGGCTGGCCCGCGGCGACACTCTGGAATACTACCGCCAGCCTTTCAAAATCGACAAGGCGGGGCAAAATCGACATAGCGCGGCCCGCCTTGGCCGGGCCGGAGGTGCCCATGGCGGAATACGGGCCGGCATCCCGGTCGGATGCGGCCCGGCATGCGGCTCAGACCTTGATCGAATCGTCGATCATGGACTGCGGACGGTTCTCCACCACCTGGTCCACCAGCCCGAAATCACGCGCTTCCTCGGCCGACATGTAGCTGTCGCGTTCCAGCTTGGCCTCGATCGCGTCCAGCGTCTGGCCGGTATGGCGGACGTAGATCTCGTTCAGCCGGTGGCGCAGCGTCAGTATCTCGCGTGCCTGAATCTCGATGTCGGCCGCCTGGCCCTGCGCCCCACCGCTCGGCTGGTGCACCATAATGCGGCTGTTCGGCAGCGCGAACCGCTTGTCCTTGGCCCCCGAACAGAGCAGCAGCGAGCCCATCGATGCCGCCTGGCCGATGCACACCGTGCTGACTGGACATCTTATATACTGCATGGTGTCGTAGATGGCCAAGCCGGCCGAAACCACGCCGCCAGGGCTGTTGATGTAGAAGAAGATGTCCTTGGCCGGGTTCTCGCTCTCCAGGAACAGCAGTTGCGCGCAGATCAGGGCGCTCATCTGATCGAACACGGGGCCCGTCAGGAAGATGATCCGCTCCTTCAGCAAGCGCGAATAGATGTCGTAGGAGCGTTCGCCGCGCGCGGTCTGCTCGACCACGAACGGGACGAGTGCCTGCCCGTAGAACTCGGCCGGATCACGATGGGTGAGAGAACGGGCCCTCATACGCTAGTCACTCCTCTCGGTGGCACCGCGGAACCGCGGACCGGTGGCGGACAGACATGGGTTTACGGCGCGCCGGTTCCAGGGCCGGGCCGCCGCCGGCCGGATCAGCTCGGGTGGGCGGCACTCTCCTCCTGCTCGCTTGCCGCCTCATCCGGCGCGTCTGGGCTCGCATCGGCCTGGTCCGCGCCGGCCTGTTCGACGCCGACCGCGCCGCCGCCCGCCTCCTCCACACCCGACCCCGCATCCGCAGCGTCATCCGCGCCGGTATCCTGCTCGACGCTCCCCGATGCCAAGGCCGGCGCCAGGTCCGGCCCCGGTGCCGCGGCATCGCCGTCCTGCGGCAAAGCCAGCTCTTCCGGCGAGACCAGCCTGTCCTCGACCTGCGCCATCTCCAGGATGTAGTCGACCACCTTGTCCTCGAAGAGCGGACCGCGCAGCTGCTCGATGGCCTGCGGCGTCTTGCGAAAGAACTCGACGACCTGCATTTCCTGACCAGGGTAGCGCGACGCTTCGGCGCGCAGCGCCTGGCTCAGCTCGCCCTGGCTCACCTGCACGCCGGCGCCGCGCCCGATCTCGGACAGCAGCAGCCCGAGCCGGACCCGACGGTCGGCAATGGCACGGTACTCGGCCCGCAGCGTGTCGGTGTCCTTGCCGCGATCCTCGTCATCGACCTGCCCTGACGCCAGATCCTGCTCAACCCGCGCCCAGATCGCGCCGAACTCGGCATCGACCAGGTTCTGCGGCGCCGGGAACAGCGCCTGCTCGGCCAGCACGTCCAGCAGCTCGCGCTTGATGCGCAGGCGCGACATCTGGTCCAGCTCGCGCTGCATCTGCGTGGTCAGCGCCGCGCGCAGCGTGTCGAGCGACTCGAACCCCATCTTCGCGGCCAGCGCGTCATCCATGACCTGCTCGCTCGGCCGTCCGAGCGACTTGGCGGTCACGGCGAAGACCGCCTCCTTACCCGCCAGCTCCGCCGCATGATAGGCGTCGGGGAAGGTCACGCGCACGTCGCGCGACTCGCCCGGCCGCATGCCGGCCATCCCTTCGGAAAAGCCGGGGATGAACCCCTCGCCGCCAATCTCCACCTTGGCGTCCTGGCCGGCGCCGCCCTCGAACGGCACGCCGTCCACGCTGCCGACGAAATCGACGGTCAGCACGTCTCCCGTCTCGGCGCCGCGGTCCTCTTCCACCGACGTGATGTCGCGCTGCTGCGCAGCCAGCCGGGACAGCGTCTTGTCAACGCTGTCGGACGCCACCTCCGAACGCAGCCGCGTCAGCTTCAAGGCGGCCAGGTCGGGGGCGGCGATGTCGGGCAGCAGCTCCATCTCGACGCTGAACGCCAGGTCGGCGGCCTGCTTGGCGTCGATCTTCGGCTCCTTCTCCAGCGCCACCTTCGGCTGGCCCGCCGGCCGCAGCCCGCGCTCCTCCACCACCTGATCGGTAGCTTCGTTCAGCGCGTCCTGCATGACTTCGGCCATGATCGAGGCGCCGTAACGCTGGCGCACCAGGTTGACCGGAACCTTGCCAGGGCGGAAGCCGGGCAGCTTGATCGTACGGCCGATCTCGGCCAGCTTGGCGCCCACCTTGCCCTCGATCTCGGCCGCCGGCACGACGACGGAAAATGCGCGCTTCAGCCCGTCGGAGAGCGTCTCGGTCACCTGCATCGCAAACTCATCCTCAAAACGACACCGGCCATGATGGGGGTTGGGTGGTGCGGGCGAAGGGACTTGAACCCCCACGGCTTACGCCACCAGAACCTAAATCTGGCGTGTCTACCAATTTCACCACGCCCGCCGGCCGCAGTCCCGGGCGGCGTAGCGCAGGCGACACAGCCGGGCAAGGGCTTGGCGGCCCGCTGCCTCTAGACGAACCTGGCCAGGCGCACCGCCGTGTGGCCTCGGCTCGGCCGCAGGCTCGGCATCACCAGCAGGCAATCGTCATGCGGCGTGCGGACCTCCACGTCGCCATCCATCGCGATCAGCGTGTCGCGCTCGGCCACCACGTCGCCGCCCTGGAACGACTGCACGAAGCTGAACCCGCCCGAGCCGGCGGTTATGGCTGCCGTCACCTCCGCATAGCGCGTCCGGGGCT
>CAXUNK010000005.1:0-37814 GCA_964252425.1 uncultured Acetobacteraceae bacterium | reverse complement strand
AAGCCCTACGAGGCGCCCGTCGCCGCCAGCAGCAGCACCAGCCGCAAGTCCGCCACCGAGCAGATGGCCGCCTTCGAAGGCTGAACCCATCAGGGGCGGGGGCGGAGCCGGTCAAGGTTCCGCCTCCAACGGAGGTGGAATACCGGCGGAGGGCGCAAGGCTCCCGCTCTTCCTTAGTGCTGAGAGAAAGAACAGGAGAACGCGTGAGAGACCGGGGCCATGACAAGAGACCCGCGCTACGTGCCCCTCCGCTGGCATCCCATCGGCCAAGGCCGGCGGGACCCTGGCCAGCTCCGCCCTCCGGGCCTCGCGCGGCGTAGCCGCGCTTTAAGGCGGCCCTTCGGGGTGGTGGATGGAAGGAGAGCATCTTGAGCACATCGACATCGACCGGATCGCCAGGGCAAAGTAGCCCCGTCGACCCAGACGCAAAACAGAAGCTCGTGGCCAACGAGCGCATCAAGATCACGGCCACGCTGCTGAACAACTGTGCCATGGCCGCGCTGGGCTCAGGTGTCATCGTCCCGACAGCTGCGCTCGCCTATGGAACGACGTTACCGAAGTCGCCATACTACATTCTCATAGCGGCAGGCTGGTTCGTAGGAGGCGTAGTCATTCATCTCTTCACGCGCTGGACACTGAGAGGGCTGAAAGCATGACCGATCTTCAGATCTGGCTTCTGGTGGCGCCCGCCATTCTGGTCGCAATCTGTGGCGGACTGGCCGTCTACGCTCGACACGACGCAAACCGGCCGATCGCCCGCCCGACGCCGCGCCACAACGCCGCCGAATAGCGGCTCGCCGATTGCACGCGTGCAACGGATAACCGCTCGCGCCGACCGCTGCACCTCGGAGAGATGACATGGACACCGCAGCAACACTGCGCCACGTCGATCGCTGCTGCCAACGGCGATCTCGGCGGCTTCACCCGCCTGATCGAGGAGGCGACCGACCCTCGCCGGGTCGAAGCGGTGGCGTACGACGGCGCGCTCGCCCTATGTCTCATCGTCACCTAGAAATTCCGAAGAGGAAGAGCTTGTGACGCGTTTACCCCTCCAGTCACTTGCGACAGCTACATACGACGTCGCGAGTCTAAATTGCTCGTCGGCACTCCCAATCCGCAAGGTTGAGAGCAGCGCAGACCTGGGTTGGAGGTCTGCGCTGGTCGAGCATCATCAGGTTCTGCCCATCGATGGCGTGTTTGAAACGGTGCCGATCCCGGATCATACGATCGTTGTAATGACGCGTGGAGAGCAGGAGCTTTCGTCGTTCAGACAAGGAGTTTGGCGCAGCGTCATCTATCGGCCCGGAACGGTTGGATTGACGCCCGCGGGCACGTCGGACCGCCTTCGCCGAGGCGTTGTTCGAGAGGCTGGCCCTGCCCGCAAGGTGAACCTTTACATCCCGCAGCAGGTCTTCACCGATGCGGCCGAGCAGTTGCGCCGCGCTGGCTCTCCTGCGTCCGCCGGCCTGCCGTCGGTGCTCGGGCGACATGACACGCTCATCCGTGAAGCGGCGCTCGGCCTCATCCGTGCCATGCGGGCCGGAGCGCCTGATCTGTACGCGCAGGCGACGATCAATTGGTTGGCGCTGCACCTGCTCATGGCTGACGACGATCCGGCCCTAACAGGCCAGCATCGTCGTAGCGACGTCATCACGGATCGGCGGCTCGCGCGAGTGCGCGACCGCCTCGACCAGCATTATGCAACAGATCTGTCGCTTGAGGACCTGGCGGCCGAGGCGGGCGTAAGCAAGTATCATTTCACACGGTTGTTTCAGCAAGCGACTGGAACGAGTCCTCACCGCTACTTGGTGAACCGCCGGCTCGAGGCGGCGAGACACCTGCTGACCAAAGAGGGCGTCTCAATCACCGAGGTCGCTCGGCGGTGCGGCTTCAAGCGCGCCAATCACTTTGCCACGCACTTCGCCCGACGCTTCGGCGTCAGTCCGAGCAACTACCGTCACGCGGCGGAACACGAGGAATGATGCCCGACCACGATGTTGCGGACTTCGTCCGCGTTCTTGCGGTTTGTGGAACTGGCCCGTGCCGGGGCGGTATCTCCTTCCTGGAGGGCTCGGCATGCGCGGACCACAGCGACGGTTCTGGAGCGACACACCCGCCCGCACGCTGCGGCGCGGCTTCTTCTGGATCGCGGGCGAGCGCGTGGCGGCCGGCGGCAGGACGTGTCAGCGCGCGCCGATGTTCGTGCAATGGGAGGCGCCCGAGCAGGTAACGCGACCGCACCCGGTCGTGCTGGTTCACGGCGGCGGCTTCCAGGGGACCGAATGGCTGCAAACGCCTGACGGGCGCCCGGGCTGGGCACAGCGGCTGGTCGAGGCGGGCTATGCCGTCCTGGTGGTCGATCGGCCCGGACACGGCCGCTCGCCCTTCCACCCCGAGGTGGTCGGGGCCATGGGGCCGCCCTTCACCTACGAGGGCGGGCGTCAGATCTACTTCCCCGCCGACGCCGAAGCTCACACGCAATGGCCGTTCGAGTCCGACGACGAGGCGGCGATGGACCAGTTCATCGCGGGCTACGGTCCGCTCCCGGCCGATCTCGCCGCGTCGGAGGACATGGACGCGGACCGGCTGGCGCGGCTGCTCGACCGGATCGGGCCGGCCATCCTGTTCACCCACTCCGCTTCGGGGCCGAGCGGCTGGCTCACGGCCGACCGGCGACCGAAGCTGGTGCGCGCGATCGTCAGCGTCGAGCCGATGGGGCCGCCCTTCGCTGACATCCCCAATATCGGTCCGCTCACCTGGGGGCTGACGGCCGCGCCGCTCACCTTCGATCCGCAGCGCCGGTCGGCGGAGGAGGTACGCAACGCCGACCCGGCGACCCTGCGGCTCCCCAATCTCGCTGACCTGCCCGTGCTGGTCGTGACCGGAGACACGTCCTCCTTCGCGCCCGCCAGTCCACCGATCGTCGAGCGACTGCGGGCCGGCGGCGCGGCGGCGGAGTTGATGCACCTGCCCGACCATGGTGTTACCGGCAACGGCCACGGGCTGATCTACGAGAAGAACTCGGACGCGGCGCTCGCCCCCGTGCTGGCGTGGCTCGATCGGCTCGCTGGTGAGGAGGGCGGCGCTTGACGGGGCCGGATTGGACGCGGCGCGAGGTGCTCGCCGCCTCCGCCGTGGTGGGAGGAGGCGTGATGGCAGGTGACGCGATGCTCGGGGCTGCATCGGCGGCGACCACACCGGCCGGACGGCGGAGCGCCGATGTGACGTTGAAGATCAACGGGCGGGAGTACCGGCTTTCGGATCTCGACGCCCACACCAGCCTGCTCGACGCGCTCCGCGACCATCTCCAACTCACTGGCACCAAAAAGGGCTGTGGCCTGGGGCAGTGCGGGGCCTGTACGGTCCATCTGGATGGGCGGCGGGTCAACTCCTGCCTGGTGCTGGCGGTGATGGCGCAAGGCGCGGAGATCACCACGATCGAGGGCCTTGCGCAGGAAGGCGAGTCGCACCCGCTCCAGGCCGCCTTCATCGAGCATGACGGGTTCCAGTGCGGCTACTGCACCCCGGGGCAGATCATGAGCGGCGTCGCCTGCATTCGGGAAGGGCACGCCGGATCGGACGACGAGATCCGCGAATGGATGAGCGGCAACCTGTGCCGCTGCGGGGCCTATTCCAACATCGTAGCAGCCGTGCGCCAGGCGGCGGGCACGGGCAGGTGAGCCCGTTCGGCTACACGCGCCTGCCCACGCTCGCGTCCGCGGTCGCAAGCGGCGCACGGCATCAGTCGGACGGATGGCGCGAGCCCGGTGCGGACTTTATCGCCGGCGGCACCGACATGGTTCAGTTGATGCGCGAGCACCTGCGCGCGCCGGGCGAGGTGCTGGACATCACCGTACTGCCCGGCCTCGATCAGATCGAGCAGAGCGAGACCGGGTTGCGGATCGGCGCGGTCGTCAGGATGAGCGATGCGGCCGCGCACCCGGTCGTGCGCGAGCGCTATGCGGTCGCGTCGGAGGCGCTGCTTGCCAGCGCTTCGGCGCAGGTGCGCAACCTCGCCACGGTGGGCGGCAACCTGCTCCAGCGCACGCGCTGCGGCTATTTCCGCGACCCCGGCGCACCCTGCAATAAGCGCGTGCCGGGGAGCGACTGTCCGGCGATCACGGGGCAGAACCGGCTCCACGCTGTGCTGGGCGTGAGCGATCACTGCATCGCCACCTATGCGGGCGACTTCGCCAACGCTCTGGTTGCGCTGGACGCCGAACTGGTGGTTGCAGGGCTCGGCGGCGAGCGGCGGTTGCCCGTGGCCGCACTGCACCGGCCGCCGGGCGATACACCATGGATCGAGACGCAGCTCGCGCCGGGCGAACTGATCACCGCGATCCTGCTGCCCGCGCGGCCCACATCCTGGCGTTCGCATTACTTCAAGGTGCGCGACCGGGCGAGCTTCGAATGGGCGCTCGCATCGGCGGCGGTGGCGCTGGACCTGACGGACGGAGTGGTCCGCGACGCGCGGGTCGCAGTCGCTGGGGTAGCGACGACGCCCTGGCGCCTGCCGAAGGTCGAGGCGGCGTTGCGGGGCCGGACACCCACGCCTGCGGTCGCGCACGAAGCGGGCGCGCTCGCGGGGGAGGGCGCCGTTACGCACGGGCGGAATGCGTACAAGGTCGAGCTGATCCGCCGCACCGTCGCCCGCGCGATCGAGGAGTGCGCGGCATGACTGTGATCGGCGAACCCCTTACCCGCGTCGACGGGCCGGACAAGGTGCGGGGGCAAGCGCGCTACGCGGCCGAGTTCCATCCGGATGGTCTGCTCTACGCCGCGACCGCCGACAGCATCGTTCCCGCAGGCCGCATCGCGGCGATCGACACGAGCGCAGCCGAGCGTGCGCCGGGCGTGGTCAAGGTCATCACGCACCTGAACGCCGAGAAACTGCCTTACCATGTTGCGGAGGAGCGTCCGGCGGTCGATCCGGTGTCGGGCGAGCAGCTGCGCGTGCTCGACGGGCCGGAGGTCGTATTCAGCGGCCAACCAATCGCGGTGGTGGTCGCGCGCACCCAGGCTCAGGCGGAGTGGGGCGCGTCACTGGTCGCGGTGCGCTACGCAGCCGACCCGGCGGCACGGACGCGCTTCGACCCCGACCTCGCGCGGCCGACGTCGGACGCGGCGGCGAAGAAGAATCGCGGCCCCGAGGTCCGGCGCGGCGATGCGGAGGCCGCGCTAGCTCGCGCACCCATGCGCATCGAGGCGACCTATGTGCAGGGTCGCGAGCAGCACCATCCGATGGAGCCGCACGCCACCATCGCCGAGTGGCGGGGCGGCAAGCTGACCGTGTGGAGCAAGACGCAGTGGGTCGGCAACGAGCGCGACGAGATCGGGCGGCGGTTCGGCATCCCCGCGGAGGACATCCGCGTCATCAACCCGTTCGTCGGCGGCGCGTTCGGCTCGGCGCTCCGCACTTGGCCGCACGTCACGCTGGCGGTCATGGCCGCGCGGGCTTGCGCCCGGCCGGTGCGGCTGGAGCTGACTAGGCGACAGATGGCGACGCAGGTCGGCGCGCGCGGCATGAGCGAGCAGCGCGTGGCGCTGGGCGCGGAGCGTGACGGACGACTCACGTCGCTCACGCATGAAATCGTCGGCCAAACGTCCACTTACGAGGAGTTTGCTGAGCCCGCGCTGACGCCGGCGCAGACCACCTATGCCTGCCCCAACCTCCTCACCCGCTACAAGCTCGTGCCCATGAACATCGGCACGCCCTGCCCGATGCGCGGGCCTGGCTGGGCGACGGGACTGATCGGGCAGGAGATGGCGATGGACGAGCTGGCCGAGCGGGTCGGGATCGATCCCATCGAGCTGCGGCTGCGCAACTACGCCGAGCGTGATCCCGGCAAGGGCTTGCCCTGGACCAGCAAGCGCCTGCGCGAGTGCTACGCGCAAGGCGCTGAGCGGTTCGGCTGGCGCGAGCGTGCGGCCGCGGCGCGGTCAATGCGCGACGGTCGTCAACTGGTCGGCTACGGCGTGGCGACCGCGATCTACCCGGCGGAGCGCTACCCGACCTCCGCCTCCGCGACCCTGTTCGCCGACGGTCACGCGGAGGTGCGATGCGCCACGACCGACATGGGACCGGGCACCTACACCTCGTCGACGCAGGTCGCGGCCGATACGCTCGGCCTGCCGGTCGAGCGAGTGAAGTTTCAGCTCGGCGACTCCACCTATCCCAAGGCGAAGGAGCATGGTGGCTCGACCACGATGTCGAGCATCGGTCCCGCGGTGCAGGCGGCGTGCGCGGCGCTGAACGCGAAGCTGGCCGAGCTTGGCGGGCGAGCGTCGGACGGCGCGGCGTTGCTGAAGTGGGCGGGCCTCGACCGGCTTTCGGCCGAGGCGGACGCCGCGCCCGACCCGGCTCTCAAGAAGCAGTACGCCAGCAACGGCTTCGGCGCGGTGTTCGCCGAAGTGCGCGTCGATCCCGACCTTTGCACCATCCATGTCCGCCGCGTGATCGGCGCCTATGACATCGGCCGGGTGGTCAACCCCCGGCTTGCGCACAGCCAGGCGATCGGTGGCATGGTCGGTGGGATCGGCATGGCGCTGCTGGAAGAGACGGAGTGGGACGAGGCGCTGGGGCGCGTCGCGAACGGCACGATCGCCGAGTACCTCGTCCCGGTGAACGCCGACATCCACGAGCTCGACGCGCTGTTCATCGAAGGGCGCGACGAGCACTTGAACCCGCTCGGCACCAAGGGCGCGGCCGAGCTCGGCCTCTGCGGCGTCGCGCCCGCGATCGCGAACGCGGTGTGGCACGCGACCGGCAAACGCGTGCGTGAGCTCCCGATCACCCCCGACCGCCTGCTAACGGTCTAAAGGGAACGCCCATGCCCGCTCGCCTGCCGCCCATCCCGCCCGACGCGCTCACGCCCGAGCAGCGTGCGCTATACGACCGCAACCGCGAGCAAATCGCGCACGGCTTCACTGCGTTCCGGACCGCGCGCGACGACGGCGCGTTGCTCGGTCCGTGGGGCGTCTTCCTCCACGAGCCCGCGGTCGGGCAGGCGCACTACGACCAGATCGCGGCAGTCACGGCGCTCAAACGCCTGCCCGAGGCCGCGAAGCAGGTCGCGATCCTGGTCGTGGGCGCGCGCTACCGAGCGGCGTATGAGCTGTACGCCCACGCCGCGACAGCGACGAGCCAGGGGATGGATGCGGCCAAGGTCGCGACCATCGCTGCGGGCGAGCGCCCGACCGACCTCAGCCCGGACGAGGCGGTCGCCTATGACGTAGCGGGCGCGCTGATCGGCGGCGGCGTGCTTACCGGCGCGATCTACCGCGCCGCGCGCGATCGATTCGGGCAAGGTGGGCTGAACGAACTCGTCTTCTGGGTGGGCCTGTACGCACAGGTGTCCATCACGCTCAACGCCTTCGACGCGCCGAGCGAGGAGAGCTGGACGTGATCACGATGTACGTGACCTACGCAGGCGACGTGGACACGCCGTTCGACCGCGACCATTGGATCAACGTCCACCTTCCGCTGGTCCGTGAGTGCTGGGGTCCGCATGGGCTGGTCAGCGCATCGGGGTTCTTTCCCGAGGGCGACGGCGGCGGCCTCATCGCCATCGCGCCCACCGTGTTCCGCGACGAGGCAGCGATGAACGCCGCGCTCGCCTCGCCCGAGACCGCTCGAATCATGGCGGATGTCAAGAACGTGACCACGGTCGAGCCGCAGCGCAGCGTCGGAAGGCCGATGTGACGGACCGGTCCCCTCGACGTCGTCAAACGTTTTTGACGCGGCCGAATACGCCTACATGAACGCGGAATTCGATCATCATCGCCACGGATTCTGCATGAGCCTCGTGGATGGACAGGGCGCGCAGATCAAGCCCAGCGCGGCATCAGCTTTCCAGCATTCCTCCAGCCAATGGCCTGAGCGACGGGAGGCGGCAAGTCTAGCTTGGCGAACTGACTGGACCCGTAGGCGAGAGGAAAAATAGGCGAGTCGCTGCCGAATAGGATTTGAGTGTCGGGAACCAGCGAGCGCAGCGCGCCCATGTTGGTGTGCGAACAGGCCTGCGCACACTCGAAGTGAAGCTTGGCGAACTCCGCTTCGATCCCGTCGGGAAAATAGGTTTTCAGGCCTTCGGGTCCAACGTGGGGCCAAGCCGCTAGACCTCCTACCCGCTCGACCAGGAGCGGCATGACACCGCCCCCGTGGGAGAAAATGAACCGGATGTCCGGGTAACGCTGGAGCGTGCCGGACGTCATCAAACTGAAGATGGTGCGAGCCGTATTCATCGGCCATTCAATCCAGGAACCATCGATATTACGCCGTGTGTACGTCATCTTCGCCGGCGCACAGCATGGCGCGTCCACGGGATGCACAAAGACCACGGCGCGACGGCCGTTCAGCTTGTCCCAGACAGGCTGGAAGCTGTTATCGCCCAGCCAAAGATCGCCGTAGTTGGTGGCGATGCCGATGCCATCGGCGTGAAGTTGGTCGTAAGCGAAATCGATCTCCGCCAAGGAGCCTTGAACATCCCTCATGGGCAGGGCGGCGAACAGGCCGAAGCGGTTGGGGTGGTCGCGCCCGAGGCCTGCGCCGTACTCGTTCCAGCCGCGGGCGAGCTTGCGGTTTTGCTGCAAATCTGGACCGATTATCAGGCCGGGCAGTACGATCGCGGTGGCTACGCCGGCCGCGTCCATCTCCATCAGGTCGCGCTGTGGCGTCCATCCGGCAAACAGCGCCTGCAGGGGCGGAGGCGCTCCAGGCGGCAGGATGTGGTGATGAACGTCGATCAGGTTGTGGCGCGGCGGCATGGCTTTCATGCCCGGCTTCGGGGCTGCGAAGACGGCTCGCCCGTTGGTCGCCAACGCGCCGGCGGCCAGTCCCGCCACGCCAAGAAAGGATCGGCGCGATGATGTGGTGTCGAGCAGCACTCTGTGTCCTCCCTGGTCCTGGCGGCCGCCGCCTTGCAGCGCCCGGTGTAAACTCGATCGATGAGAGCGCAAGGTTTCGGCACCTCCTACACGGTCGACCGGTGTTCCTTCAGCAGCCGCGAGAGCCACTGCAGCTTCTCTGCCCCGAGCTTTGGCGGCCGTCTAGTCCGCGGGAGGCGTGGACGAGTACGTGCAATCTGTGCTGAGTGGCTCCGAAGAACCGCCGCGCAGGTGTGGCACGGTAATCGATCGAAGTCGGCGGGAAAATCCCGCTGATAATGAACTCCGAAGCCTGCGAAAATCGGCTAATTGAAAACCTGGAGAACCGTCGATGTCTGCGTCAGTCACCATGGAGAAGGCCGCTTCGCTCGCGGCCCAGTGCCCTCCGCCACCGCCCACGCCGGAGAATGCCGCCAGCCTCCCGATCCACGTCGAGCGCGTGGGTACGGATGGCCCAACCGTCCTCATCATTCACGGCGGCGTGCAGACCGGCGCTGGCGGCGGCCCGCTGAGCTTCGTCAACCAACGCGCGCTGGCCGAGCGTGGCTGGCAACTGGCCATTGTCGACCGCCCTGGCTTCGGCAAGAGCCCGTCCCGCGGCGTCGATGACATGATGGCCGACGCTGTCTGGATCGCGGACATGCTCGGAGACGGCGTCCATCTGATCGGCCATTCCTGGGGTGGCGCCGAGGCGTTCCTCGCAGCCGCTCGCAGGCCGGACGCGATCCGTTCGCTGATCCTGGTCGAGCCGGCACTGCAGCTTCTGGCGCTCACAGACCCGGCGGCGGACACGGCCACGCGCACCGCTGCCGCGGAGATCGTCAAGCCTATGCTCATGGCGCAATCTCCGGCCGATTACGGGCGTAATTTCATCCGCACCGCGGGCGTCGCCGGATCGGCTACGTTCAGTGCGGGCGAAGTGGACGACGCCACTGCGGAACGTTTCGGATGCGCCCTTCTTCAGGCGCGCATGGCTCCTCCGCCAGCACTTCACGAGGCCGCACAGACCATACGAGCCGCCAACATCCCGGTGCTCGCCATCAGCGGCGGGTGGAGCCCGGCCTTCGACGCAATTTGCCAAGTTGTCGCCCGCCTCACCAACGGACGCACCGTCACCGTCAAATCTCCCACGCATTTCCCGCAACTCGAAAATGCGGAAGAGTTCAATCGGGTGGTCGAGGCGTTCATGCGGGAGGCAAAGTCCGGTTGACGCCCCTGGAAAGGTGTTCGGCCGCCGCCGTGACGCCATTCTGTTCCGCGCGATCGGTGGGGGGCGCGCGTTGCTGTCCAGATCAATACCGACCAGAACGTTGACCATGTTTGCCGACGGCCCCCCACGTTGAAGCTGAGCCACATCCGCGACATCCTGGCAGTTGCCGAGTCCGGCAGTCTGCGTGCCGCTGGCCGCCACCTCGGCGTGGCTCAGCCGGCCATCACGCGCAGCATACGCGAAATCGAGCACGAGCTGGGCGCGTCGCTGTTTGAACGCCACGCCAATGGTGTCCGATTAACCGTGATCGGAGAAGCCTTCATTCGGCGGGCGTCGGTGGTGCAGAATGAATTGCGGCGGGCGAAGGACGAAGTCGATCAGTTGCGCGGCCAGGATGTCGGCCAGGTCTCGGTCGTCATGTCGATCGCCGCCTCGATCGCCATCCTTCCGCGGGCGCTTGTGGCATTCCGCAAGAGCAATCCCACTGCCCTGATACGTGTGTCCGAAGGACTTTTCCAGCCGGTAGAGCGCGACATCATCGATGGCCGGGTCGATTTCTATGCCGGTGCGCTGAATGCTCCGGTCAGCGACCCGCGTTTGATTGTCGAGCAGCTCTTTGTCAACCAGCGGCTGATCGTCGCGCGAACCGGCCATCCGCTCATGAAGGCGTCCTCAATTCAGGAGCTGGACTCGGCGTCCTGGCTTCGTCCGGCGCTCACGGATCGCAGCAGGGAAGCCGACTTCGCCGACTGGC
Source organism: uncultured Acetobacteraceae bacterium (assembly GCA_964252425.1). Lineage (GTDB taxonomy): Bacteria > Pseudomonadota > Alphaproteobacteria > Acetobacterales > Acetobacteraceae > BOG-908. The sequence goes on along the minus strand of CAXUNK010000005.1, from coordinate 26,964 downwards.
TGCGTGAACTGGGCTTGCCGTCCCCCAGGGTCGTCATGCACACGCGGTCCGCTTTGCAGACGGTCCTGGCGGTTGCAGCGTCCGACCTCCTGACGGTTGTTCCGCGCCAGTGGTTGGAGCTGCCCGAGTTGGCGGGCCGGCTCGAAGCTCTCCCTGTCACCCGGCCTGTCAGCGCCGCTCCGGTCTGCATGGTGCGCCAGAGTTCAATTCCCCTGACGCCCCTGGCCGAGCGGCTATCCGATATCGTGCGCCGTGTGGCCCAACATTACGAGCGTAGTCACCGCTGACGGTGCGCCGGCCAGACGCCATGCCGGTCGGCCTTCAACGTGACGTTCAGCAAGACAGCAGTCCTTTTCGAAAAAAAGGACGGCGGACTCAAGTTTGGGAGCGAACACCTTCCACGCCCGAACCGCTATTGCTCACCGGCTGCATCCGTTGGCTTTCTTCGATGTCAGCCCTCCATTCGACCGTTCGGCCTGCTCAAGGCTCGCGCAGCGACCGCCGAAGGCGGCTTGGCCTTGAACAGGCCGAACGGTCGAATGACACTCGCGTGTCGAAGGCAGCCGCCGCGTTCGCTCAAGTGTTCGCTCCGTAACTTGAATCTACCGACCGAAAGATTTTGCTTTCTCGCCTGCGCGAACGTTTCAGGTGTGTCAGCGGCAATCGGCCTGCTCAAACAGCAAACGGGACAAAATTTTTTTTGCTTCCTGTTTTCAAAGAAACCCGGCGCCTGTCGTTCCCCTGCACCGGCGATGCAATGACTCATCCCGTGTCGTGCCGATAGATGTCGAGTTCGCGCCCATGATACCATCCTGATATCTCTGCGGTCCGGCCACCGATCCCGTAGGGTGGTGTGACGCACGGCGCGGCGACGCCGGATCAACCTGTCCGGCGAAAGGTCGGGCGCCACGGGGAGCCCCGACATGCTGGAGTGGAATAGCGAGCGGGACGTCGATGTTCTCGCCTCACTGGAGGCAATCGAGACCCGGCTGCGCTGGCTTTCCACCTGGACCATACACAATGCCAATCATCTTCGGGACAGCCGCGACGGCCTGAAGGTCGGCGGCCACCAGGCGTCCTGCGCATCGATGACAGCGATCATGGCCGCGCTCTATTTTCATGTGCTTCGGCCGCAGGACAGGGTCGCCGTCAAACCGCATGCCGGGCCGGTGCTGCACGCGGTTCATTATCTGCTCGGTCAGCAGACCCGTGAGCAACTGCAGAAGTTTCGCGCGCTGGACGGTGCGCAAAGCTACCCGTCGCGCACCAAGGACAAGATCCCGGTCGATTTTTCGACGGGTTCGGTCGGCCTCGGCGTCGCCGTCACCGCCTTCGCCAGCCTGGTGCAGGACTACCTTGTCGCGCACGGGCAGCTTGCCGAGGCGGAAACCGGCCGGATGGTGGCGCTTCTCGGCGATGCCGAACTCGACGAGGGCAACATCTACGAGGCCCTGATCGAGTGCTACAAGCACGACGTCCGGAACTGCTGGTGGATCGTCGACTACAACCGGCAGTCGCTCGACGCGACCTCGGCCGACCGGATGTTCAGCCGGTTCGACGACATCTTCCGCACCTGCGGCTGGCGCGTGCTGACGTTGAAATACGGCAAGCTGCAGCTTGAAGCATTCGCAAAGCCTGGCGGGCGGGCTTTGCAGGACTGGATAGACAATTGCCCGAACGCCGATTTCGCGGCCCTCACCTACTCCGGCGGCGCCGCCTGGCGCGCGCGGCTGATTGCCGAAATCGGCGCGGACGGGGAGTGTGCCGCCTTGATCGCCTCCTATGACGATGAGGCGCTGGCCAGCCTGATGACCGGCCTCGCCGGCCACTGCATGCAGACGCTGCTCGAAGCCTTCGAGAGTGCCGCAGACCCGACGCCCACCCTGTTCATCGTCTATACGATCAAGGGCTACGGGCTGCCCTTCGCCGGCCACAAGGACAATCATGCCGGCCTGATGAACCCCGCGCAGGTGGAGACGCTGCGGACGGCGCTCAACATCCCGGCCGGTCAGGAGTGGGACCAGTATGCCGGGCTCGGCGATAACGCGTCGGCTCGCCTGCGCGGCTTCGTCGACTCCTCGCCGTTGGCGGCGCGGCGGACCGCCCGGCCCGTCGCCGCCATACCGGTGCCGGCCAGGCTCGCGGCGCCCGAAGGGCGGGAACAATCCACGCAGGCGGCGTTCGGCCGCATCCTGCTCGACATCTCGAAATCCGGCGGGCCGCTGGCCGACCACATCGTCACCACCTCGCCGGACGTCACGGTCTCGACGAACCTCGGCGCCTGGGTGAACCAGCGCGGGCTGTTCCGGCGGCAGGAACTCCGCGATGTGTTCCACGCCGCCAAGATCCCGTCGGCGCAGCGCTGGTCGGCACACCAGGCGGGGCAGCACATCGAGCTCGGCATCGCGGAGCACAACTTTTTCCTGCTGCTGGCAGCACTCGGGCTGTCCGGACCCACCTTCGGGACGCGGCTGCTGCCCATCGGGACGGTGTACGACCCGTTCATCGCGCGCGGCCTCGATGCGCTGAACTATGGCTGCTACCAGGACAGCCGCTTCCTGCTTGTCGCGACGCCGTCCGGCCTGACCCTCGGCCCGGAAGGTGGTGCGCACCAGTCGATCAACGCGCCGCTGATCGGCATCGGCCAGCCCGGCCTCACCTATTTCGAGCCGGCCTATGTCGACGAGCTCGCCCTGATCATGCGCTGGGCGTTCGAGCACATGCAGGCCGCCGACGGTGGCTCGGTCTACCTGCGGCTGACCACGCGCGTGCTCACCCAGCCGGATTGCGCCCAAGGGGACTGGGAGGCGGACGCGTTGCGCGGCGGCTACTGGCTGAAGCCGCCCGGCGCCGAGGCAGAGGCCGCCATCGTCTATACCGGCGCGGTCGGGCCAGAGGCGCTCGCCGCCTGGGAGGAGCTGAGCCGCGATCTACCCGGTCTCGGCCTGCTGGCAGTGACGTCGGCGGACCTGCTGCACCGCGGCTGGAGCGCACGGCGCGCGCGGCGCTGGCAGGCGGGGTCGGATCCCGGGCGCAGCCATGTCGAGGCGCTGCTGGGCAGGCTGGCGCCGGGGGCCGGGCTCGTCACAATCGTCGACGGATCGCCCCTGACGCTCTCCTGGCTGGGCGCGGTGCGCGGGGACCGCGTCAGTCCGCTCGGCGTCGACCGCTTCGGTCAGACCGGTGACCTGCCGGACCTCTACCGCACCTACCGGCTCGACGTCGATGCGATCATCGATGCCTGTGCTGATCTGTTCTTGGAGAACTGAAAAGAAAGCGGTTCTTCTTTGAAAAGAAGAACCAAGAAACTTTTGCTCCGTTGACGGCTGCTGAAAGGAGCAGGCCTTGCTACTCGGCAAAGACCGTGGTCAGCCGGCGCTGCGCAAAGCGCCAAACCCCGTCGGGGCAGTGCCGGTAGTGGTCGTCGTACTCGGCCACCAGCATGGGCCGCGGCCGGCCGGAACCAGGGCCGTCGTGGCGGTAGAGCGTCAGCAGGACAGTGCCCCGAATTTGCCCGGGACCGGCGGGCGCCAGCCGGATGTTGGACTGGGCATGCCGCGAGCAGCGGTCCGTCAGTGCTTCACGGTCCGCGGCCCACTTGGCGATCGCCTCGCGCCCGATCCGGTCAGCGCCGACGCCGAACAGGCTTGCGTCGTCGGTGTAGAGGTCAACCACCCGGGCAGCCTGGCCATGATCGATCAGCCAGGCATGTTCGTGTACTAGCGCCTCGATCGCCAGCCGCACTTCTGGACCAAGCGCCTCGGCAATCGGCGGCACGCCGGTCGTCAAACCGGAAGGCCGATGTCGGGAACGACATCGGGGCGGAACTCGCCGGCGCGGATGGCCGGCTGCATCGTCTTGAACGGCCGCCCTTCGCAATGCGCCTGCCACACCTTCTCGGCGTCGAAGAACGTGCCGATCGGGTTGGCCCGAAAGTCCTCCGAAGTGCGCATGTAGTGGCTCGACTGCTTCCAATCGCCGAAATTGTCGCTTTGCAGCTCGACGAAGTTGCCTTCCGGGTCCCTGTAATAGATCGAGATGGTCAACCCGTGGTCGAGGCAGAACGCGGGCAGGATGTCCTTGCCCCGCAGACGCTCATAGGAGGTCATCAGGTCGGCGAAGTTTGCATACTCGAACGCGCTATGGTGCATGCCGGTGTGGCGAACTTTGTCAGGATCGTCACTCAGGCCCGGCACCGAGAGGAAGGCGACGCGGTGGTTGGCCTCGTCGTTGGTGGTCCAGGCGTTGTTGGCGTCCTGAAAAGTGACCTCGACCCCGACGACGGCGCGGTACCAATCCACCATTTCCTGCAGCCTGCTCGTCTTGATCGTCACATGGTGAAAAGCCGGCCGGATGATGTCAGCCACTGTCCCTCCCGGTGCGCTGTTTCCGCGCGCGTTATCGTCGCTCTGGTTACGGACGGGCGCACGTAGTTTCCAGATGTCACATGGCATTGGGTGATCAGATTTCGGTATCGCTTGCGTGGATTGCGGCGATGCGGGGACGGTATCGCAGCGAAGAACCTGACATCTCCACAAAATGCGGCGCCAGGGTGTTCGCTGTTCCTAACAGACGTAGCTGGCCAGGCCGTTATCGCGTCAGGCGGCAAAAATAAGCCGACGAGGACCGTTCTATAGTGAGCAGCAGACGTGATTGGCCCCGTGCCAAGCGGGTGTGGGGTGCATAGCCTCATCAGCATCAGCCTGTGTCAGGTCGACCGCGATTGGCGCGGGGGTGCCGGCGCGACCTCCGGGCTGACCTCCCGGTCCTCACTCGGCTGGAAGCCTGCTTATGACTGAGACCATGCCCGGGACAACGTTCGATGTGGTTGTCATCGGCGCCGGCCCGGTCGGTTTGTCCCTCGCCATCGAGCTCGGCCATCGTGGCATAACCTGCCTGGTGGTCGAGCGGAACGATCGGGTCGGTTACAGCCCGCGCGCCAAGACCACCAACGTACGCACCCGCGAGCACCTACGACGTTGGGGTATTGCCGACGCCTTGCGGCAGGCCTCGCCGATCCCGCCCGACTACGGCGCCAACGTGGTGTTCGCCACGCGTATGAACGGTCCCTTGCTGGCGCGTTTCGAGAACGCATTGCACGCAAAGCGCGAGCGCAACGACCTGTTTTCCGAGGAAGGCCAATGGGTGCCGCAATACACTCTGGAAGAGGTGTTGCGCAGCCACGCGGTCACGCTGCCTGGGGTGCGCATCGCCTTCGGCCGCGAGTTGACCGGGTTTGAGGCGGACGCGACGGGTATCACCTCGGATTTGCGCGACATCGATACCGGGCGAGCCTGGGCGGTTCGCAGCCGCTACATGGTCGGCGCCGACGGCGCACGCAGCATGGTGCGAGAGGCGATCGGCGCGCGGATGCTGGGTAGCTCGGCAGGCCTGAAAAACTGCAGCATCATCTTCCGCGCGCCCGAGTTGGCTCGCCGTCATACGCACGGCGAGGCGTTCATGTACTGGCTGGTGAATCCTGATGTTCCCGCTCTGCTGGGGCCAATGGACCAGCACGGATTATGGTTCTTCATGGCGACCAAGCTTGCCGGTGACGTGGACCCGGCGAGCATGGATCTCGTGGCACTGATACGCCGCGGCACCGGTCTGACGGACCTCGGCATCGAAGTGGTGCGGATCGATCCGTGGGTGGCGCACAGCGCGATTGCCGACACATACGCCAACGGCCGCGTCTTTCTAGCTGGCGACGCCTGTCACTTGCACCCGCCATTTGGTGGCTTTGGCATGAACATGGGAATTGGCGACGCGGTCGATCTCGGCTGGAAGCTAGCGGCCACACTTCAAGGCTGGGCCGGGTCGGGCCTGCTCGCCTCCTACCAAGTCGAGCGCCGTCCGGTGCATCAGCGGGTGATCGCCGAGGCTGCAACCAACTATGCAACCGTAGGCAACCAACTCGTACGTCCGGCGCTCGAAGCTGCCGGGCCGGAAGGCGACGCGGTGCGCGCGCAGGTCGGCGAACAGATCCGCGCGACCAAGCGCCGCGAATTCGACACGCTCGGCGTCGTGCTTGGCTACCGCTACGTCGGATCTCCGATTGTCGTTGCGGATGGCACGGTTGCTCCTCCCGAGGACACCTCGACTTACGTGCCGTGCGCTGTCCCCGGCTGCCTGGCGCCGCATTTTTGGCTGCAGGACGGCAGCTCGCTCTACGACCACTTCGGTTCCGGCTACACGCTGCTGGTCACCCAGGGCGGCAACGCGGCGGGCGAGGGGCTGGTCGCGGCGGCTGCAAGACGCGGCTTGCCACTCAGCGTATTTGCATCGGACGACGCGCGGCTCGCCACGCTCTACCAGGCCCGGTTCGCGCTGATACGCCCGGACCAGCACGTCGCCTGGCGCGGCGCACGCCTTCCGGATGATCCGAACTGGCTTTTTGATTGCGTGACCGGGCACGCAAGCGGCCGGGCGGAGCAGGACGCAAGCTGGCGGAGGACTGTTATGATAGCGTGATGTCTGACGTGCTGGAAGCGTGTTTTGCTCTCGAAGCTATCGCAGGTTGGAGACTTCTTGTGCGCCTGAAGACTGGCAAGCCGGTGTGCAAAAGACGAAAGTGGGATGCATCACAAGGGTCGTGTTGATTGCGCTCGTGCTTCTTCGCCGTCTGGATAACAGCGTTACGAAGGCGAAGTCGAGAGTCAGACATATTCCGAGGCGATTTGTGGAGTCCTGCTAGGCAGAGTGTTCCGCGTCCACAACTACTCTGCGCGGCCACACTGTCGCGACAGGGTCAAATAAGCTGGCCTGGATGAAGCCAGTCGTCGAAGGGGGAGAACATAATGTTTCGATATATGGGACTAATCGCGACCTCAGCGGTGCTCGCATCGAGCCTGCCGATTATCGGCCGGGCGCAAACGGCGCCATCGGGCGCGAACACCGCCTCGCCGGCTGCGCCGAACTCGCCGATCGATCTTTCGCCCAACACAAACCAGAACACGCCAGGCGAAGTGCTGCGCCCCGCCGGCAACCTGCCGACATCCACCTTCGTCAACACCGGCCTGTTCCCCGACTTGGGCAACCAGCTTCTCGCCGACGGCATAGAATTCCACGGCGGGCTACTCGACCGAACCACCAGCAACGTGAGCACCGGCAACACTCCAGGCAACACCTCCAACCTTGGCATCGTACGACCGGAAATCGACTTTGATCTCGGTAAGATCGCCAACATCCAAGGCGGCTTCCTGCATGCTGCGGTGACCTACTGGTTCAGCAAGAGCGACGAACCGACTATTGTAGCCCAAACAGGCGGCGTGCTCGACGGATATGAAACCACTCCGATCAACGAAGCCGCCACGCTCACCCGGCTGACGTATGAGCAGCAGCTTCTTGCAAACCAGCTGGATTTGGAAATCGGTAAATCGAACGTGCACGAGTACTTTTTCATTCCGAACAGTCTGGACCCGTTCAGCTACGACTCACCGCTGCTAAACGCAAACGCGGACTTCAACTCGATCCCGTATGCGTTGTGGATGGGCAAAGCGACTTACAAATTGACCCCGGCCTGGTACTTGCAGAGCGGCATCTTCGAGGACAACTACGCGTCAGTCGTGAAAAACGGCTTCAAGTTCGGCGACGCTGGCGCCCCCGGCGTGCAGGTCATCGGCGAACTTGGCTATCGCACCACCTTTCGCACCGAGGCGTACCCGGCCAATCTTGAAGCGGCCTTTGTCTGGGATACGAGAAAAGGCTACGCCAACACCAAAGGCACCGGCGCGGTCGCCTCGCCGTTCACCACCGCGGCCAATTACCCGGGCGGCGGCGTGTTTGCCCTGCAAGGGGCGAAAGTCCTGGTGCGTGGACCGGACCGGCCGGACCTCTCTCCTGCTAACGTGCAGGTCTATACGCAGATCGATGCCGCCGTCGACAAGCCACAACCGTTTGATCTGGACGCGAGCGTTGGTATCAACCTGACCGGCTACATTCCGTTCCGGCCATCTGACGTGATAGGGCTTCAGGCTCGCTACGTGCGCCTCAGCGCTGTTGAAGCCAATTATGAAACTTTCATACACAAGGTGATCAATCGTTTCCGCTTTGCCGGCATCCAGGAGCGCGACGAAGCTCAGCTGGAAGCGACATATCAAATACAGGTGACCCGGTATGCCACGTTTTCGCTTTACGGCCAATACTATATCAATCCGGACGACTACTACGTCCCGTTTGTCAACCATACACCAAAGAACGGATTTGAGTTTGCAAGCTTGCTTCGCATACCGCTCGGCCCACTTCTGGGGACCAGCAACAACCCGTTCTGACGCGAAGCAAACATCCGGTTACGGCGTGATGTCAGCGTGCTGCATCCGATCCGCTTCACACATGAACGCGCGCATCGGCCGGCTGCACAGGCCGCTCACGCCAACTCCGGTGCACGATGGGGTGTGCAATCAACGCAGAAGGCATCTCGCATGAAGCTGTTACGAGTTGGCCCGCCCGGCGGCGAGAAACCGGCACTCGTCGCCCGCGACGGCACCCTGCGGGACCTTTCCAATCACGTCGCAGACATTGACGGCCACGCGCTCTCCCCCACTGAGTTGGCGAAGCTGTCGAAGATCGATACGGATAGCTGCCCCGTCATCGCGGGCACGCCGCGGATCGGCTCCTGCGTGGTCCGCCCGCTGAACTTCGTTTGCATCGGCTTGAATTATGCCGACCACGCGGCCGAAGCCGGCATGGAGTTGCCAAAGGAGCCGATCGTCTTCCTCAAATCGCTAAGCGCGTTCTGTGGACCGTATGATGACGTGAGCATGCCGCCAGGTGCCAAGAAGGTCGACTGGGAGGTGGAACTCGGCATCGTCATCGGAACCAAGGCAAGCTGGGTTCCGCAAGAGCGGGCAATGGACCATGTCGCCGGCTATTGCGTGATCAACGATTTGAGCGAGCGCGAGTACCAGTCCGAGCGCGGCGGCACGTGGGACAAGGGCAAAGGCTGCGACACTTTCGGCCCAGTCGGCCCCTGGATGGTTACCAAAGACGAGGTGCCCGACCCGCAAGTGCTCGATTTGTGGTGCGACGTGGACGGTCAGCGCATGCAACATGGCAACACGAGCACCATGATCTTCGGCGTGCACCACCTGGTCAGTTACGTCAGCCAGTTCATCACCCTTCATCCCGGCGACCTGATCGCCACCGGCACACCGCCGGGCGTCGGCTTGGGCAAGAAACCCGAACCGGTGTTCCTGAACGCAGGCCAGGTGGTGCAGGCGGGCGTGCAGGGATTAGGCGAGCAGCGGCAGAAGGTGGTCGCCTCGCCGATACCCGCCTGATATCCTACTTTCGAAATACGCAGGAATGCATCTGCTGTCAGGCCGGAAAAGGGCTGACTCATCGAAGGTAAGGCACGGCCTTCTTTGAAAAGAAGCAAGAAACTCTTGTTTCGATCGCTGTTTGAGCCGGCTGGCCAATGTTGAAACATCCAATGCGTTCATGCAGGCGAAGAGAGCAAAAGCTTTTTGATCCTTGTTCTCGAGAAGGACCGCTGCCTGACAGGCAGTCACGTTCAAGGCCGATAAGTGTAAGCCTTCATGAGCCGAGGCGTCGAGCACCTCAGACGATGCGAAAATACTTGACATCAGACCGACCATTTGCGCACAATTGTCACAATGACGATCCTGTTCAAGAGGACTGCGTTGAGGAACACTTCCCCGCTAAGTGGCAAGCGAAATCGGCACCGAGGATCGCCCGATTTGCCGCCTCGCAAGCGCCCTTCTGCGTCCGCTGGAATGGCGCTTACTGCTTCGGACGGCCAATTGAGCGCCGATGGCATGACCGAGAGTCATCGGACGCGTGTAGGCGTGGCCAAGCGGGAAAAGATGCGAGCACGCCTTGTGACCGCAATCATGGAACTCTGGCCACGGACCCAGTCAGGTGTGAGCGTCGTGATTGATGACGTCGTCGCGGCCGCTGCCGTCTCGCGTGGCAGCTTCTACCGGCATTTCGCATCGCTTGAGGAAAGTCTGGATACAATCGGCAGAGAGCTTGCCGACGAGATGACCATCGGACTCATGCCTGTCTACGACAAGCTGTCCAACCCGCTGCATCGCACGGCGGCCGGTTTTCAGCTGTTTCAGTGGCGCGCAGTTTTCGACCCGGTCTGGGCACGTTTCGTGTCAAGGACCGATCACCTCTTTCGCGACCCCGAGCTTCTCGCGAACGTGATGGTCGATCTTCAGAACGGTCGAGATAGCGGATCTTACAAGTTCAAGTCAGTCGCTGTCGCCGCCGATCTTGTCATTGGTGCGACTATCGGCGGGATCAACCGGGTGGTCAGCGGAGGGTCCGGCGCTCCAGAAATCTCGGAACTGACGAGGATGGTTCTGCAAGGTCTTGGCCTGGACAACGAGACTGCTCGCAGGGCCACGACTTTGACGTATGCACACCTGATTGAGTGTGCACCTGGCAGGTTGGACTGGTGGGATCCCCAATCCAACCATTTGATCGACGGCATGTCGATCGAGACATCGCTGTAGGCGTCTTTCGCCCCAAGCATACGCGTTGACTTAGGTCATACTCACCGATGCCGACCACAAGGGAGAACTCCATGGACAACGTCATCGAAAGATCAAAGCCCCTTCCGGCCGCTCCGTCTCCGAAGTCGAGAACGCCCAGACTTCTCCGCCCTATTACGCAAACCGGCCGCGTGGATGTAAGCGATCTACTCGCGCTGTCACCTGCCGACCTGCGACAGGAATTGGTGACTCGGGTCCGGGCGCTGCAGCCCATGTTGGAAGCCAACGCGCCTGCTGTTGAGGAGGCGCGTCGCGTCAGCGAGGAGAACATTGAGGCTCTCCGGAAAGCAGGAGCTTTCCGGATCATGGTGCCGCGTCGCTTCGGCGGCCTGGAGACGGACATACGAACCAAGGTCGAGGTCGCGCGCGAGGTTGCGAAAGGCTGCGGTTCGACGGCCTGGGTCACGTCACTGATGAACGTTTGCTCGTTCTTCGCCGGTCTCGCCTCGGCAGAGGCGCAGGAGGATATCTGGGGCGCCAATCCAGATGCCCGCATCGCCGGCGTGTTCAATGCCAGCTCGACGAGCAAGAAGGTTGAGGGCGGCTACGTTGTGAGCGGATCTTGGCCATGGTCGAGCGGATGCCTTCACGCCGATTGGGCCATGCTCGGCATCCCGGTCGTCGACGCGTCCGGCAATCCGAGTGGTGAAGCACTCGCGTTCATACCGATGTCCGAGCTGACCATCGAAGAAACCTGGTTCACCGCAGGCATGCGAGGATCTGGAAGCAATACCACCGTGGCCGAAAACGTTTTCGTTCCCGAGCATCGCCTGATGCCTATTCCTGGTCTGCTCAGCGGCGAAGTGCTCACTCCATATAAGGGGGAGGCGCTCTATCGCTCAGCTTTCGTCCCCGTCGCGGCGCTGATCCTCGTTGGGCCGCAATTGGGCCTCTGCGCGCGTGCTCTCGAATACGTCCTTGAGATGGCGCCCAAGCGTCGTATCGCCTACACGTTCTACACACGACAGACGGATTCACCCAGCTTCCAGCTGGCTATGGCGAAGGCCTCGACGCTGGTGGACACGGCGCACCTGTTCGCCTATCGCGCTGCCGACCTGATCGACGAGGCCGCGCGCGATGCGCGTCAACTGAGCTATCTTGAGCGCGCCCGTACCCGAATGGATGTCGGGCACATAGTTACGGCCGCACGAGATGCCATCGACGTTCTGATGTCTTCCCATGGCGCCTCGGCTTTCGCCGACTTCAACCCGCTCCAGCGAATCTGGCGCGATTGCGAGACGGCGAGTCGTCACGCTGTTGCCAGCCCGGACATCGCAGCCGAGGTTTATGGACGCGCTTTGCTGGGCCTCAATGAGGGTGTAACTCCGCTGGTCTAATGTCCGGCCTCAGAAAACGTGCAGGAGTATTTTCTGAGGGAGAAGGCACTTCAGAAAAAGCAGCCTCCACCGGGAGCCTGAAGTCTGGCGGAGTGTGGATTCGGGACAGTGGAGCACCATGTCATCGAGCGGGGACGGGCCGTTTGTTGGTGAACAGCCCCGCCTCTCTACGTGCGGAACATCAGCGATTCAGCATTGCCGTGCGCGATCTTTTCCTTGGCAGCTTGATTTATCGGTAGGTTCTCGAGGAAAGCCCGCGCTCCGGTGTTGCTCAGAAAAGGATAGTCGACCGAGTAGATGATGCGCTCGGCGCCCAACACTGTGTTGATGAAGTCAAAATGCGGCAGGTTCAGCATGCCGCTCGGTGTGACGAAAACATGTGACCTGTAGGTATCAGTGATCGTTCTCGATAGTCCACTCACATCGGGTGGTATCATATCGTCCATGCGCTGGAGGTAGAACGGCACCATCTCGCCCCAGTGACCGCTGATGACCTGCAGATTCGGAAATTTTTCGAAAAGTCCGGACAGCATCATGCGGATGACCTGGATGCCGGCCTCGTTGTGCCAACCCCAGCCGAACGTGGACAACCTGGCGCTGACGATGTTTTCCAGGCCGGCGTAGTAGACTGATTGAACCTGCGGTATCGGGGTGCCGGGATGCACGTAGATCGGCACGCGCAGGGCGTCGAGCTTGGCGAGCACGGGCGCGCAGGAGGGATCGTCAAGGAAGCTGTCGCCTGGGTTACCGATCAGCATGACGCCCGCCAATCCAAGCTCGTTGACGGCGCGGTCAAGCTCGTCGGCAGCCTCGTTGGGGAGCTGCCAGGGCAAGGTGCACAAACCGCCGAACCGGGTGGGGTTGGCCCGTATGGCCGCGCCGAGCCTGTCGTTCGCGGCTCGGGCTAGCCCCGCTGCTTCGCCGGGAGGCGCCAGCTGCACGGGGTTGCTGTAAGACAGGATCTGCATGTCGATACCGGAGCGGTCCATCTCCGCTATCCGTCCTGCGCCGCTGTCGCGCGCCAACCCGAACGCGGTTTTGAAGAGAGGATAGGGCCGACTGTCCTGAAACGTCGCTGGCGGACCCTCGACGTCGCTGCCCTCGCCAGGAACGTAGCCCCAGTCTTTTGTGTAGGCCGCCCGCTGCTTCAGCGCCTGCATGGTCGCCTGCATGATGTCGAAGTCGACGATATGCTCCTCGACGCAGATGATCTTCATACCGCTTCTCCCATTATGCGTACGGCGCCGACTGCTCTCGTGACTCGTCAGAAAACTGAGCAGCTGCCCTTTGCATAGTTGTAAAGCATCGTGTACTCGCGGGGAAGCGCCAGAGCGCGAGACGGCGATGTTTGCAAAGGCCGCTTTTACGGTGTGCGTAACGCAGGCAGTGTGGCCCGACGCTGCTGTCCGCCGTCAGACATTGCAAGGAGACAGGCTCAGAGCTCGCCGGTGTTAATCCGAGTGCTTTGGAATTCGTGATGCTCTTTTTGGGGCGTAGCAGTTCCATCGGGATCGCGGCGACGGCCGGCCCGCGATCGGTCATATCTAAGTCGGAGGCATCATTATTGATTTTGCCTGCGACTTCACAAGCAAGGCGGCGATCGACGATCATTGCCCTTGTCAGTCGGTAACGCAGGCTTGATGGTCGTTCCGTCCTGACAGCTCTACACGTCCCTCTCCTTGAATGAGTTTACTGACATGCTCGGCACTCTTGCGTAGACTCAACATCGCAACCCGCTATCGTCGTGTCAAAATAACAGGGATGCTCCATATCGCCGTTTGCTGACCGTGCGGCTAGGCGGTTGGCGACCGGTCCGAGAACTGCGCCGGACCAGCGAGGCTGCTGCCTTTGGCGACAACGAGATTGTCTGCTGCGGGCCGAAGGCCGAGCTGCCGCGCTAGAGTGAAACGATGGCGGCAAAGCCTCAGGCGTAGCTGGTGTCGTGGCATGGAGCCGTCGCGATCAGGGCACCCCCGGAACTCCTCTGGCTCTGACAACGACTGGCATCGAGGAGCATGATCCTGAAGACGTGCGCTTGCCATGCCAGCAAGGCGAGTGCGTGACCGTGTCGCGCTTCCTCAGGATTGTCGAGGCCGAGGCCTCGGCTCTGTAGGTCAAGGGCATTCGACCCCATACGCTTGCTAAGGGCTTTGCGGCTAACCATTTCAGGAGGGAGATTGAGGTCGAGAATGCCAAGGACCGGTCGTCCCCGCGAATTCAATACAGACGAAGCCGTAATGCACGCCATGCGACTGTTCTGGCAGCACGGCTATGAGGCAACTTCGCTCGCGCAGCTAAAGGCTGCCATGGGAGACATTTCAGCCGCGAGCTTCTATGCCGCGTTCGAGTCAAAGGAGGCGCTGTTCCGCAAAGTCGTTGACGCGTACCTGGCAACCCACGGCCGCGTGCTCAGGCCGATATTCGACGAGAAACTACCGGCCCGGCAAGCGCTTGAGACCGCGCTGCGCGCATCGGCTCATATGCAAACGGAGACGGACCACCCGCCCGGCTGCCTGGTGGTTCTGTCTACCGTGACCTGCGCGCCGGAGAACCGGCACGTGCAAGAGCGGCTCATGGCGGAACGGCGCAAGAACCGCGCTGGGCTGCGCGCCTGCATTGATCGGGCGATCGCCCAGGGAGAACTCCGCTCGGACACCGATGCCGCGGGTTTAGCCGCGGTATTCGACACGTTCCTGGTCGGCCTATCGACGCAGGCGCGAGACGGGGTTCCTCAGGCCTCACTGGACGCGGGCGTCACGGCTTTGCTGAGTGTCTGGGACGTACATGCCGCCCGACAGATACCGAAGCCGGCCGGGGCCTCGCTAACGAGAAAACCGGCAAATTGAGTCGCCAAGCTCGGTTTGTCGTCTGCTATCAGATAGAGGCACGCCTCCGTAGAAATCCGCCGTCCGAGAGTCTAATCCAGCCCGCGCCCGCCGTCCGAGACTGATTGGCTCCACCCGTGCGTTTCATGATACGGCACGGGCTCAGCTACCTTATCAGGATCGGACGGGAACGCTTACGGGGCGTTCTCGATCTCGGTGGCAAGCGCTCGGCGCCAACCCTGGTGCTGGCAGGGCAAGGTCGTCCGGTGGACGTGACGCCGAGGTTTGATGTCTGTCCGTCGATCGCGGTCATGCGTTCCAGACGAAAGTTGCGATAGCGGAGGCTTTGCCGGGATAATTGCGCATTCAGCGCCAGGGGGCAGGACGTAAGCCATTTGCCAACGCCTCCACAAATCGGCCAGTCCGTGCCGCCCGCGCCTGGTGCCCAGATCCCAGAAGCGCGATTACGGGAGCATCGGGCAACCCATGGTCCTGAAGAATCCTGATCAACCGCCCGGTTCGAAGATCATCGGCGACGTCCCACTCGGAGCGCACAATGATGCCGCGTCCGGCAAGCGCCCAGTTTCTCACGACCTCACCATCATTGCTTGCCAGGTAGGGCCGAATCCGGACCCTGACGTCCGGGCCGCCCCCCAGCACCTGGAATTTCCAAAGCATGACGTCCTCATCATTCTCACGCAGGGCAATGCAGGAGTGAACGTGCAGATCCTGGGGCGCAGACGGCGTGCCGAACGATTGTAGGTAGGACGGTGCAGCGCAAACTAGGCGAGCATTGTCCGCGAGGTGGCGCATGATGAGGCTTGGGGTGACGTTACGCAATTCGCCCACCTGGACAGCAAGATCCCAGCTGCTCGACGGGACGCCGATAAGGCGGTCCGTGAGGGTCAAATCGATTTTCACAAGTGGATGGTCCTGTTGAAACGAAGCCGCTATGGGTGCGACATAGCGGCGCCCAAAGCCGAGCGGTGCCATGATACGGAGATGCCCAGTCACCTGCCCGCGACGTTCGGCAAGTGCCTCATCGAGACCGCTCAGCGCGGTCAGGACGTTCCGGCCCCGTTCGACTAGCAATTCTCCCTCACCGGTCAGCGTTGGCTGACGACCCGTGCGGTCTATCAAGTGAGCGCCCAGCCGCTCCTCAAGCGCCCGCAGACGCTGAGTCACCGCTGGTGCCGAGACGTTGAGAACGCGAGCTGCCGCCGCCAGGGACGGGGCGTTAGCAATGGTAATGAAAAACTCGAGATCATCCGAGGAAATCATTAACCGTAGCTTAATGCACCCTTTCGCGGTCGTTAATAGCAAAACTGGACCGGTGAGGCCTTATTGCAAACACGACAGAAGGGATTGCCGTGCAGTACGTCACCTTAAATCCAGGAGAGCAGGTTTCGCCTGTCGCTTTGGACTCGAGCGAGGTCCAGACGCCCTGCATGCTTCTCGACGAAGGTAAGCTCCGCGCGAATGTTGAGACGATGAGGTCTCGCCTGAAGCATCTTGGCGTCGCTTTTCGGCCGCACCTCAAGACCTCGAAATCAATCAACGTGGCCCGTATCGCCATGGAGGCGCCGAGAGGACCCGCCATGGTCTCGACGCTCCGCGAGGCGGAATACTTCGCACAAGGCGGCGTGCACGACATCATCTACGGTGTCGGCATTGCACCGGGCAAGCTGAACCACGTTTCGGCCATTCGCTCTCGTGGAGTGGATCTTGCGATCATCCTGGACAGCATTGAGCAGGCCGAAGCTGTTGCCGCGCACGTCAAGGGGGCGGGCGATACGCTTTCGGTGTTCATTGAAGTCGACGCCGACGGCCACCGCTCCGGCGTGCATCCGGCGGATAAAGCAACGCTACTTGCGATCGGCGATCGCCTGCTCGCAGGAGGGGCGGCGTTGCGAGGTGTACTGGTCCACGCCGGCGGGAGCTATGCCCTTGCTAATCGAAACGATATTGTCATCGCGGCTGAGGGCGAGCGTTTCGCGGCCGCGACGGCTGCGGAGACGCTCAGGGCGGCGGGGCTGCCCTGTCCCATCGTCAGCATTGGCTCGACCCCGACGGCGCGCTTCGCGCGAGATTTGACCGGCGTGACTGAAGTTCGGGCAGGCGTTTTCATGTTCGGAGATCTGTATCAAGCCGGTGTAGGCGCGGTCGCCGTCCACGACATTGCAGTATCGGTGCTCGCAACCGTCATCGGTCACCAAAGATCGAAGGAGTGGATCATCATCGATGCTGGCTGGATGGCGATGTCACGTGATCGCGGCACTGCGAAGCAGAAAATCGATCAAGGTTATGGCGTCGTTTGCGACCTTGCCGGACAGCCCTACGCGGACCTTATACTCATCGACGTCAACCAAGAACACGGCATCGTCGCAGTGCGGCCAGGGACGGAGGCTGACTTACCGTCGCTCACGACGGGCGCTCGCGTTCGGATCTTGCCAAATCATGCCTGCGCCACTGGAGCCCAGCACGACCGATATCACGTGCTCGACGATAACGGTCAGATCAACAAAATCTGGCCGCGCATCAGTGGATGGTGAGCTCCGATGATGAACGGAAACATTGAACGTATCACTACGCAGGATGCACCTTCTCCCGCTGGGCATTATGCTCAGGCAACGGCGTGGCGTGATATCGTCTTCGTTTCTGGTCAACTTCCACTACGGCCGGACGGGACGCACATGGCGGACCAGCCGTTTGAAGATCAGGCTAGGCAGGTCTTGGCAAACCTTTTTGCTGTGTTGAAGGCGTCCCACAGCGGACCGGAGCGCGTGTTGCGGGTCACCGCCTACATCGTAGGTGTCCGGAATTGGCCTAGTTTCAACGGGATCTATGCGGCCGCTTTCGGGGACGTCAGGCCTGCCCGAACGGTAGTGCCGGTTCCGGAACTCCATCATGGTTGCCTTATCGAAGTCGAAGCGATCGCCATCCGCGCTTTAAACGCCGTCCGAGAGTCATTGGTGAGACCGCCAATCCATAGCCATCGCATGTAAGGAGTGCTCCATGAAAACGCCTAAAGCTGTCGTTTTCGACTTGCTGACCGCGTTGCTCGATAGCTGGTCGGTCTGGGATGATGCCGCGGGAAGCAAAGAATGCGGACGGCGCTGGCGTGACCGTTACCTTGAGCTGACTCATGGATGCGGCGCCTACCGGCCATACGAAACTCTGGTCGCAGAGGCTGCACGGGATGCCGAAGTGTCGCCGCTCGCTCCGGCCGCGTTGCGTGCACGGTGGGCGACACTGCAGCCCTGGCCTGAGGCGCCTGACATTCTCCGCAAGCTAAAAGCAAACGGTATCTTGCTCGGCACGGCCACGAACTGCTCCATTGAGCTTGGCCGCAAGGCTGCAGCACGCTTAGATGTCCCCTTTGATGCAATCATTACGGCGGAGGAGGCAGGCTATTATAAGCCCCGTCCGGAACCATATCTTGCCGTATTGGCCGCACTCGGCGTGAACGCTGAGGACGCTATCTTCGTTGCGGGAAGCAGCTCAGACGTGCCTGGCGCCACGGCCGTCGGCATGCGGGTAGTATGGCATAATCGGGTAGGGCTTTCGGCCCGCCCCGGCCCGCTGCCGCTCCGGGAGGCGCGCAGCCTGGATGACGCGCTAGAGGGTCTTATAGGATTATAGGCTTCTAACACGCTGTCTCTCAAGGCGGATGAATATACTCAGCGACACGGAACTTCTTCCAAGACGGGAAGGCGCTGACTGTCCAGCCCCCGAAACAAGCCCGCGCATTATCGAGCGAGAGATGAGTTCATCTTCATGAATGCAGTAGCAGAGCCGCGAATCAGCGCAGGGCCTGTCCACATCGGAAAGGGTCTCAGTGTCAGCCGGCGTGCGCCGGATCCCCGACCGTCAAATGCCCCAAAAGCAGACAGGAACGGATAGAAGCCGATGGATAAGCAGGTCAGTTTCGGCAACCAGGCCAATGCTGCGAATTGGCGGGTTGCCCCGTTCAATCGATGGTCGTTCCACAATATCCAAAAGGTGTTGACGACACATCAGGTCGCCGGCGGCGGGCGCGCCGCAGAGTTCCAAGCGGCGCGTAAAAAGAAGCGTGGCCTGCTCCTGAACGGCCTGTTCCTTCGCTCCATTAAAACCGACGCCGTCGTCGCGCTTCTCGATGGCCGCATCGTCTATGAATGGTATGCGCACGGCAATATGAAGGACACGCCGCACATCCTGATGTCGGCGACGAAGGCGGTGATCGGCTTACTGGCGGGCGTTCTGAATGCCCGGGAAAAGCTTCAGTTGTCGACCCCGGTTACCGATCACGTGCAGGAGATCGCCGGGACGCTCTATGAGGGCGTGACGCTGCATGACCTCCTCGACATGCGGGTGGACGTATCGTTCGACGCCGGCCAGCAGCGTTCGTATGACGAAGCGATCAACTGGGGGGACGAACTCGGGTCCGCCGCCGGCGCGGACCTGCGGGCGTTCTTCAAGAGCCTGCAGGTGCCGGCGGCAAACCATGGCGGTCCCTTCCGCTACGTTTCGGCCAATACCGACCTCGCCGGATGGGCGATCGAGCGTGCCACAGGCCAAACCGTGGCCGAGTTGCTGACCGAGTATCTCTGGAAGCCGATGGGAGCGGAGAGCCCCGCTCATCTCACCGTCGACCGCGCCGGACTGGCGCGCTCGAGCGGCGGCCTCTGCGCCACGGCAAGGGACTTCGCCCGACTGGGCCAACTGATCGTCGATGGCGGCTCGATCGGCGGCAAGTCCGTCGTTCCGAAATGGGTCATCGACGACATCTACGACAACGGTGATGCCGAAGCTTGGAGGACAGGTGAATGGGGTCAGCAGTTCGCCGCCATCGGCAAGAAGATGCGCTACCGGGCAGGCTGGTATGCCGTCGACGACGACCCACAAGTCCTGTTCGCCATGGGCATTCACGGCCAGAACCTGTTCATCGACCGCAAACGCCGGCTCGTCGTGGCCAAGCTGTCGTCCTGGAGCAATCCGATAGAACGGCTTCCCTTGTTCTTCACGCATCGGGCGTTCAGCCGGCTGCAGCGTTCGATGCGCGGGGCGACATCGTAGCATTCAGGCAGGCTGATGAAGCGCGTCATCACAGCCTTTGCCTGTGCACCGGTCGTCTTGGCCCAGACATGCTTGCTCGCCATGAATGCGGCATAGCTGACTGAGAACAGAACCGTGTCGGTTGATCTCGGCGTTTCTGGCGCAGGCGAAGAAACGGACGGTGGTGGCGCAGACACCGGGCCGAGGCAGTTCGGAACCGAACGCGGGCACCTGCTCTTCAGGGATGCCGCACTGCATCGGCCAGCCCTGGGAGTAGTCACCAGTCTCGCGCCGGGCAACAAGGAGTTAGATATGTATTGGCTGGGGGACCTGGATTCGAACCAAGGCTTTCCGAGTCAGAGTCGGAAGTTCTACCGCTAAACTATCCCCCAACGCGGCGCTGGCGAGGCCTGGCGCGTTTGGCTGGTATGTAGACGTGGGTCTATCCGGGTGCAAGCTGCCCTGGCCTTGCCAGATTGGGGTGTCAGTCGCGGCCGATCTGATGCGGAGTCTTTGGACCGGCCCGGCCGGGGAGTTGCACGCCCGGTCCGGTGCCGAGTTCGACGATCCGATGGTCCTGCCCCTCGAGCCAGGAGTTGAAGACGTCGCGGGGCGCCAGCGCTCCTTCGGCAAAGGAGAACGGCGTGGTGAAGGAGCCGTTGTTCATCATCGAATGCTGATAGGCATCGGGCGAGAACACCGCATAGGTGTCTTGCGGGCCGCCGGCCAGGGTGGCGGCCATGCTTTGGGCGAAGGCGGTGGCGTATTGGCCCTGTGCTGATCGCGGGTCGTGCGGCAGGGCGCAGTTGCCCTGCTGCTCGGGGCAGAGCTCGTCGGTGAGTTGAGGCTTGTCGAGCTGGGATTCGGCGACGAAGCTCGGCACGGGGATGTCGTTCTTCTGGAAGATCGCCGAGGAGTAGCAGGCCACCCGGTCCTCCGGCGTCAGCGCGCCCGCCATGCAGACGGCGTCGCCGGACCCGTTCCAGAGCGCCATCCCGGCCTCGAACAGCGCGTCGAACGCGTCCGGCTTGCCGGCATGGATGTAGGGCGGCGGCATGGCCGGGTCGTATTGTCCGATGTCCATCGCGAACCCGGCATCATCGACCACGCGTACGTCCTGGGCTGGCGGCAGTGTCGGCAAGATATCGTTGGCGGTCACCGCGATCCCCACGCCGCCCGAGGAGCTGCCCCCCAGGATGATCTGCGTCGCGCCCTGGAAATTGACGTTCAGCAATCCGAGCGAGGCGATGGCGGCCAGAGCGATGCGCCGGCCCTGGAAGTTCCAGGTGGACGTGTCGTTCGGGTCGAACGGACCGGTCGATTGATACCCGCCGGACCACATGTCGCTTGAGCAGTAATGCACCATCACGGTGTTGGCGTTGTACAGCAACGGGTTGACGTCCGGATCCGACGACATCACGCCCTGACCGATGCCGGCCGTAAAGCCGTTGGAGGTCAGATAATGCCCGGCATACGCGGCCCGCGACGCGCATTCCTGCTGGCTCGTGCATTGGCCGCCACCCTCCAGCCATATGACCCAGTGCGTGGCCCCGCTGCCGCTGCCCGGACGCAGCCAGTAGACCGGGATCGTCCCATCATTGCACCGCGCCAACGGGTCCAGGGTCGGGTTGACGGTGCAGACCACCGCGCCGTCCGCATTGGCGCCGCTGCAGACAGGCGCGGCGCCCGCGGGTCGCGCCAGGCAGGCGAGACCGGCCGCCAGAAAGAGAGCGGCGCAACCCCGGATCATGGACGGATGCATGTGAAATCCCCTCAGGTCTGAAAAGCGTATGTCGCCGACGGCGCAATCTCAGGTAGCAGGAATGTTTCCAACCCGTAATTAGAAATGCGGGAATCGAGGCAGAAAACTCGTAATCAGCGGGGTTCGTTGCGGTATTGCAACTTATCCGCGTGGCTCACGCCGGTCGGCGTGGCCGCTTTGCCGGCGTCCCCGGCTCAGCGCCGGACTGCGTTGACGCCCGGCTTGTTGCCGATCTCGACCATTCGCGGCTGACCGGACCCGGCGAGCCAGGCGTCGATGGCCTGGCGGGCGCTGATATGGCCGGCCGGGAAGGCATAGGGTGTGGTGAACACGTCCGGGTCGGTCATGATCACGTACAGGTAGGTGTCCGGCGAGAACACCGACCAGGCCGCGCCGCCGGTTCCGGTCAGCGCGGATGCCATGGTGCGGCCGAACGCCGTCGCGTACTGGCCCGGCTTGGAGCGCGGATCGTGCGAGACGGCGCAATTGCCGTACGCCTGCGGACACAACTGGTCGGAGATCTGCGCCAGGTCGAGCTGGGATTCGGCGACGAAGGCCGGCACCGCGATATCGCCATTCTGGAAGATGGCCGAACTGTAGCAGGCGGCGCGTGCGGCCTGCGTGGCGGCCTGTGCCGTGCAGGTCGCGTCCCCCGTGCCGTTCCACAGCGCCATCCCGGCCTCGATCAAGGCCAGGAACGCGTCTGCCCGGCCGGGATAGACGTAGGGTGCGGGTGTTTGCGGGTCGTATTGCCCGATGTTGAGCGCGAACCCCGCGTCGTCGATCAACCGGACGTCTTGCACGCCGTGCAGCGTGCGCAGGATGTCGTGGCTGGTGACGGCGATGCCGACACCCCCGGCCGAGCTGCCGCCCAGGACCACACGGGTGGCTTCGGCGCCGAAACCCAGCCCCAGCTCGCGCAACGAGGCCACCGCCGCGAGCGCGATGCGGCGACCCTCGAAATCCCACGTGTCGGGAAGGTCGGGATCGAAGGCGGCGGCGGACCGCGATGCGCCGGACCACAGATCGCTCGAGCAGTAATGCACCAGCACGGTGTTGGCGTCGTACAGCGCGGGATTGGTCTTCGCGTCCGACGACAATATGCCCTGGCCCGTGCCGGGACCGAACCCGCTTGCAGTGGTGAAGCCCGCGTCGGCGCCCTGCGCGCGGGCGGCGCAGGATGGCTGATCGATGCATTGACCGCCCCCTTCAAGCCAGACCACCCATCGGGAGGCGCCGGCGCCATGGCCCGGCCGGACCCAGAACACCGGGAGCGTGCCGTCATTGCACAGGGCGTCGCCATCGAGCGTGGGGTCGATGCTGCAGAGCATGGTGCCGTCGGCATTGGGAGCCCCGCACGAGACGCTGGCTCGCGCCGGTGCCGGCAGTGCCGCGGCACACAGAGCCGCCAGCGCCATGGCCGGCAGTACACCGGAAAACCTCACATAATCCCCAATTTTTGCACCTGTCTTACCAACGTCACTCACGACGCGGTGATGATGCAGCCTCCGGTAGCAGACGATCCTCCTCCCGAAAAGGCGGGATGCGGAATTGAGGGTAGAGGCGCCCCGGCTTGGTTGTGGTGCGGTTGCTCGCTCAGGGCAGCGCGTCGTGCGTGTTCAGCCAGATGCCATGCGGCGAGCGGCCGACGGCGATCCGCTCGATCGCACCTGTCGCCGGGTCGAGCACCGCCACGGATTCGGCGAAACGCAGCGAGGCCCAGATACGCCCGTCCGGCGCGAAATCCAGATCGTCCGGGCCGCCGGGCACATTGATGGTGCGCACGACGTCCAGGGTCGCGGGATCGAGCACCGACACTGTGCCGTCAACGCGGTTGGTGGCGTAGATCAGGCGCTGATCATGGGTCAGGAACATGGTGTGCGCGCCGCGGCCGGTGGAGATCAGCCGTTCGACCTTGCCGCTGGCCGGATCGACCACGGCGAAATGCGCCTCCCCCATCAGACCCACCAGCAAATGGCCCCGGTTCCACAGCACGCCGGCCGGGGTGCGCCCGACCTTGGCGTTCCACAGCACCGCACCGCTGGCCGTGGCGATGGCGATCAGCCGGTCGGAGCCCTGCAGGCTGACGAACACCACCGACGAGTCGGGCGCGTAGTTCATATGGCTCGGCAGGCTCCGCGCCGGCACGCGGTGCAGCAGCTTCAACGTGGCCGCGTCGTAGATATCGATCTGCGCGCGGGCCAGCCCTGCGATGGTGAGGTATTTGCCGTCAGGGCTGTATTGCAGCTGGTAGGGATCGCTGATGACCGCCTGGCGCTGGATGGCGCCGGTATGCGGGTCGAGGAAGAACAGGGTATTGCCGGCCGTGTCGCCAACCACGAGGCTGCGGTGGTCCGGGGTGAGCGCCATGTGGTGCGGCTCGCGCAACAACGGGATGCGGCGCAGCTCCTGGTGGGTGGCGACGTCCAGCACGCTGAGGCTGGCACTGTTCGAGTTGAGCACGAAGGCCAGGCCACCGGCACGGGCCGGCAGGGCGGCCAGCATTGCCAAGACGAAGACGACGATACGATGCGACATGACCCGGGCCTTGCAGACGACGTGTCTGCCTAGCCTGATTCGCGATCGCCCGGCCAGCGGGCGCTTACGCCGATCGACCTCTGGGCTGACACATGGCAAGAAAGAAAGTTCTTCTTTTTCGAGAAAAAGAAGCAAAAAGCTTTTGCTCTGTTCGCCTGCACTACGGCTCGCAACAGTTCTGCCACCGCGGTTCTTGCAGAACGTGGGCGAACCGTGGTGCAGGCGTAGGAGACAGAAGTTTTTTGGTCCTTTTTTTCAAAAAAGGACTGCTTCCTTCAAGTGCCGCTCGTAAAAGCCACCCGGTATCAGATGACGTGAAACAGATAAAGCAGGATGATCACCGGGATCGGGATACCCAGAAACCAAAGCAGGGCGCCGCGCATGGACATGACTCCGGATTGATGCGGAGTGAGAACGCCCCTCGTAGCGCCCGGGTTGCGGCCGGGGTCACGCAGCCGGACGATGGATGCCGCATTCGGTCTTGCCGGTGCCGGCCCAGCGGCCGCTCCGCGGGTCTTCGCCAGCGGCCACCGCACGCGTGCACGTGGCGCAGCCGATCGAGGGATAGCCGGCGAGGCTCAGCCCATGACGTGGCAGGGCGCGGCGGACGAACTCCTCCTCGATCTGGGCCGGCGTCCAGGCGGCCAGCGGATTGAGCTTGATCTTGCCGTCCACACGCTCGGTGTCGGCCAGTGCGATGCGTCCCAGCGTCTGGTGGCGCTTGCGGCCGGTGATCCAGGCGTCGAACGGGACCAGGGCCCGGTCGAGTGGCGTGACCTTGCGCAACGTGCAGCACGCGTCCGGGTCGTAGCGCCACAGCTCGGCCTCCGGATCGGCCTCCGCCAGCTCCTGCGCCGAGGCGGAGAGGCTGCGCACCCCGGTCAGGCCCAGCACGCCCGCCAACTTGTCTCTGTAGGCCAGCGTTTCGGCAAAATGCTGGCGCGTATCGACGAACAGCACCGGGGTGGACGGGTCGATCTCGGCCACCAGTGCCAGCAGAACCGCCGAGTCAGCTCCGAACGACGATACCACCGCGATCCGGCCCGTGTAGTCGCAGCGAATGGCGCGGTGCAGCAGGCGCAGGCTGTCCACCACGTGCCCGGGCGCCGCGCCGGGGTAAGCAGCGTCGGCCGAGTTCTGTGTGGATAGGTCGGGGAGGGCGTCGAAGGTCAGGCAATCGAACATCGTGATCCCCATTCGCAGGGAGACAAGCGCGGAATTTGCCGTCTGCAAAGCGCATATGGAGATTTCCACGCCAAATCTGCGTAATAACAGCCATGCACAACCCGCAAAGCGGAGTTGTTTGATATGAATTCCACGCCGTCGGGCGGGAGTTTGATCGACGTCAGGATATTGACCGGGCCAGCCCTGGCCACCTAACTCCGCCGATGCCGTCCTCAGCGCCGCGCTGGCGCGTGATCAAGTCCTATGGCGCCGAAGAAGGGCTGTCCTGCGCCTTCCGACAGTGGCAGGCCGCGGACTCGCACTGCCGGTACGTGCACGGCTACGCGCTGGCGTTCCGCTTCCACTTCGCCTGCTGTTCGCTGGACGAACGGCAGTGGTGCGTCGATTTCGGCGGGCTGAAGCCGTTGCGCGCCTGGCTCCACGAGGTGTTCGACCACACGCTGCTGGTCGCGGCCGACGATCCGGCCTTGGCCCACTGGCGGGCGCTGGAGCAGGCCGGGCTGGCCCGCTTGCGGACGTTGCCGGCCGTCGGCTGCGAAGCCTTCGCGGCCCATGCCTGGGCCTGGGCTGCCGAGTTCGTGGCGCGCGAGACGGTCGGGCGCGCCTGGCTGGAGCGCGTCGAGGTGAGCGAACATGCTGGTAATACAGCGTCTTTCGTGGGCGAGCACGGGGATCACGAGCGCTGACCGTCGCAACCCCCGTTGCGGTGCCCGCGTTGGCGGCCCATGGATCAGACGACCGCTCCCTCCGCCCTCCGCTCGCCTCGCCCACGCAGACGCGGCCGCATCGCCGCGGTCCTGCTGGGCGCGCTCGCGCTTTGCGTGATTGCCCTGATCCTGCTATGGAATTGGGATTGGTTCATCCCGATCGTCGAGTCGCGCGCCTCTACCGCGCTGGGCCGCCGCGTGACCATTGCCCACCTGCACGTACGGCTCGGCCGGCAGACGACCGTGTCTGCCGACCGGGTGGTGGTGGCCAATCCGGACGGGTTCCCTGCATCCGACCCGCTGGCGCAGGTGGGCCGGCTGACGGTCGTGGCCAACGTCATGGACTACATCCACAACGGCGCCATCGTGTTGCCGTCGATCACCGTGGACCAGCCGGACATCCATGCGACGGCGCTGGCCGACGGCCGCAACAACTGGACCGTCAAACCGCCGCCCGCCAAGCCGAGCGCCAAGCCGACACCGCCGCCGCAATTGGGCGATCTGCAGATCAACAACGGCACCGCCCGGGTGATCGACCCGAAGCTGCGCTCCGATTTCACGGCCACGATCGCCACGCGGCCGGCCAGCGGAGCCGAGCCGGCCGCGATCACGGTCAGGGCGCGCGGCACCTATGCCGGCCAGCCGATCACCAGCGAGTTCGTGGGCGGCGCCCTGCTCAGCCTGCGCGATGCCGCGCACCCGTATCCGATCGACCTGCGCGTCGCCAACGGGCCGACGAAGGCGTCGCTGATCGGCACCGTCGCCAATCCCCTCAACTTCGCCGGCGCACGCCTTAAGCTCGCCTTTTCCGGGCCTGACATGTCGCAGCTCTACCCGCTGACCGGCATACCCATCCCGCAGACGCCGCCCTTCGCCATTTCCGGCAATGTGGACTACGTGCCGCCCCGCATACGCTTCACCGATTTTGCCGGACGGGTTGGCTCTTCCGACCTGGAAGGCGACATCGCCGCCGACCCGCGCGCCGGCGCGCGGCCGGGCGGGCGCCGGGACCCGCACGCGCGCCGCGGGGCTCTGGCCGATCGAGGCGGGTGC
>CAXUNK010000004.1:19140-40790 GCA_964252425.1 uncultured Acetobacteraceae bacterium | reverse complement strand
GAGTGGCACCTGGCCCGACATCGGGCGCGGGCTGGGCGGCGGCGCAGGTGGCGATCAGCAGCATCGCTGCGAGGCTGGGTGCAAGGCGCATTTGCAGAACTCTCCCGCAACCGGCGAACGGCCGGCCGACGCCGCACAGATAGCGCGGTCAGTCCGGCAAGCCGAGGCCGCTTTACCCTTCGTTGCACGGTGTCAGCGCGGCGTTGGCACTGCGAGGTTGGGCGGCCCGTACACCTCGCGGGCGCGCTTGAGAAAGGCGCCCACCATGCGCCGCACCGCCTCGTTGAACACCACGCCGATCGCCTTTTGCAGGATGCGGCTCTTGAACTCGAAATCCACCCAGAAATCGACCAGCACGCCATGCGGGTCGGCGATGAACACCCACTGGTTGTTGAGGTAGCGGAACGGCCCGTTCTCGTAGCGCACCTGTATCTTGTGCGGCCGCTCCAGCGTGACGCGGGACGTGAAACTTTCGCGGAACGGGCCGAACCCGATCGTGAGGTCGGCCACCAGCTCCGTCTCGGTGCGGGTCCTGACGCGTGCGCCCACGCACCACGGCAGGAAATCCGGGTATTTGTCCACGTCGGCTACCAGGTCGAAAAGCTGCTCGGGCGCGTAGCCCACCAGCTTGCGGTCGGCATAGGTCGGCACGGGTCAGGCCGCGAGACGCGCGGCGCGGGCATCGCGCAGGGCGGCGAAATCGGCGTCGGCGTGGTACGAACTGCGTGTCAGGGGGGTAGCGGCCACCAGCAGGAATCCTTTCGCGCGCGCCATGGACCCCAATGCCGCGAACTCGTCCGGGGTCACAAAGCGATCGACGGCCGCATGTTTCACGGTCGGTTGCAGATATTGGCCCAGCGTCAGGAAGTCGACGCCGGCGATGCGAAGATCGTCCATCACCTGGCCCAGCTCGGCCGTCTGCTCGCCAAGCCCCACCATCAGCCCGGATTTGGTGAACACCGACGGGTCGAGCCGCTTGGCCTCGTCCAGCAGACGCAGCGACTGGTAGTAGCGCGCGCCCGGCCGGATGCCCGGGTAGAGACGCGGCACGGTTTCGAGATTGTGGTTGAACACATCCGGACCCGCGGCGACCACCTGCTCCAGCGCGCCGGATTTGTGCAGGAAATCGGGGGTCAGCACTTCGATGGTGGTGGACGGTGCGGCGGTGCGTATAGCGCCGATGACGGCGGCGAAGTGGGCCGCGCCGCCGTCTGGCAGGTCGTCGCGGTCCACCGACGTGATGACGACGTGGCGCAGCCCCAGCCTGGCCACCGCATCGGCCACGCGGGCCGGCTCGCCAGCGTCCAGCGCGTCTGGCAGTCCGGTGCGCACGTTGCAGAAGGCGCAGGCGCGCGTGCAGGTATCCCCCATGATCATCATGGTCGCGTGACGCTGGCTCCAGCACTCGCCGATATTGGGGCAGGCGGCTTCCTCGCAGACGGTGACCAACCCTTCCGCACGCATCAGCGCGCGGGTTTCGTGGTAGATCGGGTGCGTGGGCGCGCGCACGCGTATCCAGTCCGGCTTGCGCCGGATGGGGTTGTCCGGCCGGAGCGCTTTTTCCGGATGGCGCACGCGATTGCCGGCTGCGTGGTCGATTTCGAGACGCGTGGCCATGCGCGATCAAGTGGCGGGGGCTGTCTGTGGCGTCAAGCGGAGCGGGTGCGGCGCTTGTCGTGGGAAGTTTTTTCCCATAGGGTTTCGCCATGCCCTTGCCAGTGGACGACGTCATCGAGCGGCTAGGTGGGGCGGATGCGGCCGCCCGCCTGACCGGCGTGGGGTTCGAGGCTGTGCGCAAATGGCGGCAGTCGCGCGCGATCCCGTCGAAGCATTGGAGCGCGGTCATTGCCGCGACGGGCCTGACCATGGCCGACCTGCAGTCGGATACCCCGGTGCAGGAGGCGGCCGCCCCGCCGGGCGCCACGGCCTGCCTGGTTCTGGCCGATGGCACGGCGTTTTGGGGGCGCGGGTTCGGCGCGCATACCCGGGCGGGCGCCGTGCCGGTGGGCGAGCTGTGTTTCAACACCGGCATGACCGGCTATCAGGAAACACTGACCGATCCGTCCTATGCAGGGCAGATCATCACCTTCACCTTCCCGCATATCGGCAATGTCGGGGCCAACCCGGCCGATGCCGAGGCGGCGGGCATCGCCGCGCGCGGGCTGGTGGTGCGGGAGGATGTCACCGAGCCGTCCAACTGGCGCGCCACCCAGGGGCTCGACGTGTGGCTGCGCGCGCAGGGCGTGCCGGGCCTGGCCGGCGTCGATACGCGGGCGCTGACCATCCGCATTCGCGAGGGCGGGCCGCCGCATGGTGTGCTGAGTTTCCCGGCCGACGGGCGGTTCGATTTGGCCGCGCTGCAGGCGCAGGCCGCAGCCTGGCCCGGGTTGGATGGCATGGACCTCGCGCGCGAGGTCAGTTGCACGCAGAGTTTTGCATGGGACGAGTGCGTGTGGGCCTGGCCGGACGGGTTCGGCCGGCAGGCGGCGCCGCGTCACCATGTTGTGGCCGTCGATTACGGCGCCAAACGCAATATTTTCCGTTCGTTGGCCGCGGCGGGGTGCCGGTTGACGGTGGTGCCAGCCAGCAGCACGGCCGAGGATATTCTCAGGCATGCGCCGGACGGTGTGTTCCTGTCCAACGGGCCGGGCGATCCGGCGGCGACCGGGGCGTATGCCGTGCCGGCGATCCGGGGCGTGCTGGCGGCCGGCGTGCCGGTGTTCGGCATCTGTCTGGGCCACCAGTTGCTGGCGCTGGCGCTGGGCGCGCGCACCTACAAGCTCGAGCGCGGGCATCGAGGCGCCAACCAGCCGGTGCGCGATGTGGCGACGGGGCGTGTGGAGATCACGTCACAGAATCATGGGTTCGCGGTGGACGATGCGTCGCTGCCGGACGGCGTGCGGGTGACGCATGTGAGTCTGTTCGACGGCAGCAACGAGGGGATTGCGTGCGACGATGGGCGTGCGTTTTCCGTTCAGTATCACCCGGAAGCGAGCCCCGGGCCGAGCGACAGCGCGCATTTGTTTGGGCGGTTCGTGGGGATGATGGAGGGGCGGACGGCCTTCTGCGCTGAGGCAAACGTAGGGTGACACATCCCATGGGATATGCCACGAAAGCGTGTGAAGAGGGTGGTGCTGGACAGCTCTGTAATTGTTTCTTCGTTTCGCAGCCCCAGCGGTGCTTCTCGAAGGCTGGTGGAATTGGTGGCACACCGGATGCTGGTGCCGCTCGCGACGATCGCTTTGTTTCTGGAGTATGAGGACGTGCTGAAGCGGCCGGAACAGCGTGAGGTCTCTGGCTTGAGCCTGAAGCAGGTCGATTTGGCCCTGGCAGGTTTGGCGAGCCTGGTGGAACCGATCGAAAAGCATTTCAGATGGCGGCCACAGCTTGCCGACTCGGATGACGAGATGGTGCTGGACGCAGCGGTGAACGGGCGGGCCGATGCATTGGTGACGCACAACGCGGCCGATTTCAATCTGGCCTGTGCGCGATTTGGTGTGCCGGTGATCTCGCCGGGCACGGTTGTGGAGAGGATGCGCGGATGAGCAAGGCAACGTATCCGTTGAAGCTGCCGGCTTCGATAAAGGCGGCCGCGGCGCGCCTGGCCAAGGAGGATGGTGTGTCGCTCAACCAATGGATCGCCTCTGCCGTGGCCCAGAAGGTGGGCACGGTCGAGACTGCGGCCGAGTTCTTCCGGCGTCGTGCTGGGGACGCGAGACCGGAAGATTTGCTGGCCATGCTTGCGCTGATTCCTGATCGCGCGCCTGACCCTGGCGATGAGCTGCCGCCAGGCGTGTGAAATTGAGTTTTGGGGTGGCACTGCTCCGGCTGAGGCGGACGCAAAGTAGGTATTATCCGACGTCCAACAAAAGATCGACTAGTCCAGCGGAAACGGCGAGTGGGCATCGCATCGATTTGGCAAGCGCGCGACCTCGGGACCGTTGAGTTGCTGTGCAACTTCTAAATCGTAAAGGCTTTGCAAATTCATCCAGAATACCGCGCTGGTTCCGAACCAGTGCCCGAGCCGCAACGCCGTGTCGCCGGTGACAGCGCGCTTCCCCTGTATGATCTGCGTAATGCGGTTGTGCGGCACGCGAAGCTGGCGCGCAAGTTCGGTGGGACTGACGCCGAGCTCCGCCAACTCGTCGCCGAGTATCTCGCCAGGATGCACCGGATTACGCGCCATCGCACTCGCCCCTCAATGGTAATCCACCAGTTCGACATTGACTGGCCCGGAAGCGGTCGCCGGCCACTCGAAACACAGTCGCAATTGCATGTTCACCCGAATACTCCATTGCCCGACCCGGTTGCCCCGCAACACTTCCAACTGATGATCACCGCAGCACCTGCCGGACACGGACGTAGTATGCCGGACGTCCTGCGTCCACCGCGGCGATAGGAGTCTTTGTGCCCAAACGCACCGACCTCTCCACCATCCTGATCATCGGCGCCGGCCCAATCGTCATTGGCCAGGCCTGCGAGTTCGACTATTCCGGTGCGCAGGCGTGCAAGGCGCTGCGGGCGGAAGGGTATCGGGTGGTGCTCGTGAACTCCAATCCGGCCACCATCATGACCGATCCCGGGCTGGCGGATGCGACCTATGTCGAGCCGATCACGCCGGAGATGGTGGAGAAGATCATCGCGCGCGAGCGACCGGATGCGTTGCTGCCGACCATGGGCGGGCAGACAGCGCTGAATACGGCGATGCAGTTGGATGCGATCGGCATATTGGCAAAATACGGAGTGGAGCTGATCGGGGCGCGCGCGGACGTCATCGACCGGGCGGAGGATCGCTTGAAATTCCGCGACGCGATGAGCGAGATCGGCATCGACTCGCCTCGTAGTTTCATCGCGCACTCGTTGGAGGAAGCCCGCGAGGCCCTCGCAAAAATCGGGTTGCCGGCTGTGGTGCGCCCGAGTTTCACGCTGGGCGGGACCGGCGGCGGTATCGCGTACAACCGCGAAGAGTTTGACGCCATCTCCGCCAGCGGCCTGGCCGCCTCGCCCACGACCGAGGTGCTGATCGAGGAATCGGTCGTGGGCTGGAAAGAGTATGAGATGGAGGTGGTGCGCGACAGCGCGGATAACTGCATCATCGTCTGCGCCATCGAGAACGTGGACCCGATGGGCATCCACACTGGCGACAGCATCACGGTCGCACCCGCGCTGACGCTGACCGATCGCGAGTATCAACGCATGCGCGATGCGTCGATCGCGTGCCTGCGGAAGATTGGCGTCGATACTGGCGGGTCCAACGTGCAGTTTGCGCTGAACCCAGCCGATGGCCGCATGCTGGTCATCGAAATGAACCCGCGAGTCTCACGCAGTTCGGCGCTGGCGTCGAAAGCGACCGGCTTTCCGATCGCCAAGATCGCGGCGAAACTCGCGGTGGGCTACACGCTGGACGAGCTGGCCAACGACATTACACGCACCACGCCGGCCAGTTTCGAGCCGACGGTCGACTATGTGGTGGTGAAAATCCCTCGCTTCACCTTCGAGAAATTTCCCGGCACGCCGGCGCTGCTCTCCACCAGCATGAAATCGGTGGGCGAGGCCATGTCGATCGGGCGCAACTTCGCCGAGGCGCTGCAGAAAGGGTTGCGCAGCCTGGAAACCGGGCTGTCTGGCCTGGACGAGGTGGAGCCGCCTGGTGATGGCGGGCACGATGCGTTTCGCGCGGCGCTGTCTGCACCGCGCCCGGGCCGCATCCTGATGGCCGCGCAGGCGATCCGCGCCGGTCTGCCGCTCGCCGACATTCACGAGGCCTGCCGCTTCGACCCGTGGTTCCTGCGCGAGCTGGAGCGCATCGTGACCGCCGAACGCAGCGTTGCCCGGGATGGGCTGCCGCGCGAAGCCGGCGCTTTGCGACGGCTCAAAGCGATCGGGTTTTCCGATAGACGCCTGGCACAGCTCACCGGAGCGGCCGAGCCGGAGATCGCCGCCGCGCGCGAACAGCTCGGCGTGCGGCCGGTCTACAAGCGGATTGACACGTGCGCGGGCGAGTTCGCCTCGGCCACGCCCTACATGTATTCGACCTACGAAGGCGGCTGGGGCGAGCCGGTCTGCGAAGCCGATCCGAGCGGCCGCGACAAGATCATCATCCTGGGGGGCGGCCCGAACCGCATCGGCCAGGGCATCGAGTTCGATTATTGCTGCGTGCACGCGGCCTATGCGCTGCGCGAGGCCGGCTACGAGACGATCATGGTCAACTGCAATCCGGAAACGGTGAGCACGGATTACGATACGTCCGACCGGCTGTATTTCGAGCCGCTGACGGCGGAGGACGTGGTGGCCCTGGTGCGCCGCGAGCAAGAGCATGGCCGCGTGCTCGGCTGCATCGTTCAATATGGCGGGCAGACGCCGCTGAAACTCAGCCAGGCGCTGCCGGCGGCCGGCATCCCCGTGCTGGGCACGAGCGCCGATGCGATCGACATCGCCGAGGATCGCGAGCGTTTCCAGCTTCTCTTGCAGAAACTCGGCCTGCGTCAGCCGGAAAACGGCATCGCGCGCGCGGCCGACGAGGCGGACGCGATCGCCGAGCGGATCGGCTATCCGGTGGTCATACGGCCGAGCTACGTGCTGGGCGGGCGCGCGATGGAGATCGTGTTCGACCGCGCGCAACTGCAGCGCTACATGCGCGAGGCGGTGCGCGTGTCCGGCCAATCGCCCGTGCTGATCGACCGCTACCTCAACGACGCGATCGAGGTCGATGTGGACTGCATCGCGGACGGCCAGGATGTCTACATCGCCGGTGTCATGGAGCATATCGAGGAGGCGGGCATTCATTCCGGCGACAGCGCCTGCTCGCTGCCGCCCTACAGCCTGTCGCCGGCCGCCATACACGAACTGCACGACCAGACCGGTGCGATCGCGCGCGCGCTGGGCGTGGTGGGGCTGATGAACGTGCAGTTCGCGATCAAGGAAGGTGCGATCTACATCCTGGAGGTGAACCCGCGGGCCAGCCGCACCGTGCCCTTCGTCGCCAAGGCCACCGGCGTGCCTGTCGCCAAGATCGGCGCGCTGGTGATGGCGGGCGCCAAGCTGAAGGATTTCAAGCTCGACGGTAGTGCGATCGCGCCGCATGTGGCGGTGAAGGAGGCTGTGTTCCCGTTCGCGCGTTTCCCCGGAGTGGACACGATACTGGGTCCGGAGATGAAATCGACCGGCGAGGTGATGGGCCTGGACCACAGCTTCGAGCGCGCGTTCGCAAAAGCCCAGTTGGGCGCCGGCGTGGTGCTGCCCCGCTCCGGATGCGTGTTCGTCTCCGTGCGCGACAGCGACAAATCCGGCCTGCCTGGCCTGGCGCGCCGCCTGACGGATATGGGATTTTCGATCGTGGCGACTCGGGGCACCGCCGCCCGGATACGCGAGGCTGGCATCGCGGTGCGGGTCATCAACAAGGTGCTGGAGGGGCGGCCGCATTGCGTAGATGCGCTGCGCTCGGGGGAGATCCAGATGGTGGTCAACACCAGCCAGGGTGCGCAGTCCACCGCGGACAGTTTCGACATACGCCGCACCGCGCTGACGCACGGCGTGCCGCACTACACCACGCTCGCCGGCGCGCGCGCCGCCGCCCACGCCATCGGCGCTTTGCGTTCGGGCAGTTTGCAAGTCGCCCCCCTGCAATCCTACTTCCGAGGCGCATACTAAATGGGGTCTGGGGCCGACTGGCCCCAGCGGGTCAAGGGCAGAGCCCTTGCCTTGATGTCTCCGGAAAGGAACGGCAATGACCGGCTGGCACATAGCCCAGATGAACGTGGGCACGATGGTCGATGAGGCCGACAGCCCAACGCTGGCCGGCTTCATGGCAAGGCTCGACGAGATCAACGCCCTGGCCGACGCGGCCCCGGGTTTCGTGTGGCGTTTGCAGGGCGAGGGTGGCAACGCCACCGATATCCGGCCCAGGGCGAACAGCCGCTTCCTCGTCAACATGTCCGTCTGGACCGATATCGAGTCGCTGTTCGCCTACGTCTACCAGACCACCCACCGTGAGGTGATGGTGGGCCGCCGTGCCTGGTTCGAACGGCCGGAGGGCGCCTACCAGGTGCTGTGGTGGGTTCGCGCCGGCCATATCCCAACGGTCGAGCAGGGTTTGGCGCGGCTTGGTCTGTTGCAGGCGGAGGGGGCGACGCAGGCTGCGTTCACCTTCAAGTCGGTGTTTCCGGCGCCGTCCGAACCCGGATCGCGGGACATGGCGCCCGAGCCCTACTGCGTCGGCTGGAGCTGATCGCCAGAAGACAGCCGCGCGCTCTCCAGCCGCCGCATCACCTCCCGCCGCTGCGCGTCCGTCATGCCCGCCCAGCCGGCGATCTCGTCCAGCGTCCGGCCGCAGCCAAGGCACAGCCGGCCCGTCTTATCGAGTTGACAGATGTTGCGGCAGGGCGAGGCGGTCACCATGCTGCTCTTCCATGCCGGATGGCCGCCGCGCAAGGATGCGCGCGCCTTGCATGACGGCCTGTATGCCGGGCCACCTTGCAAGGTCTGGCCGGTCACGTAAGGTATGTGCCGCTTTGCCGCGGCCCGCCTGTCCCGGCGCGGCCGGCAGACCGGCATGGCACACTCTCCACCCCCGGACCTGGTCGGCCGCGCGCCGGACCAGTCAGCTTTCTAGGATACGGCCCTTTGCAGAAATTTCCGATGACCGCCTCTGGCCTGCAGCAGCTGGAGGACGAGCTGCGCACGCTGAAGAGCGTGGAGCGACCGGCCATCATCCTGGCCATCGCCGAGGCGCGCAGCCATGGCGACCTGTCGGAAAATGCCGAGTACCACGCCGCCCGTGAGCGCCAGAGCTTCATCGAGGGCCGCATCCAGGAGCTGGAAGAGGTGGTGGGTGCGGCCGAGGTGATCGACCCGTCCTCGCTGTCCGGCGACTCGATCAAGTTCGGGGCGGAGGTGACGCTACTGGACGAAGAGACCGAGAAGGAGGCGACCTACCAGATCGTGGGTGTGTACGAGGCGGACATAAAGGCGCGTCGCCTGTCCATCTCCTCGCCGCTCGCGAAAAGCCTGATCGGCAAGAAGAAGGGCGACACCGTGTCCGTGCCGGCGCCGGGCGGCGACCGGAGCTACGAGATACTCAGCTTCAAATACGCCTGACCGCCGGCGCGCGGGCTTCGGAGGAGACCGGCATGGATGCCGTGGCCCCCACCCTGACGCTGGCCGACGTGCGGGATGCGGCCGAGCGCATACGCGGCCGTGTCCTTCGCACGCCGACGGTGCCCGCGCCCATCCTGTCTCGCCATACCGGCGCGCAGGTGACGCTGAAGCTCGACAATCTGCAGGCTGTGGGCTCCTTCAAGGAGCGTGGCGCCGCCAACCGGCTTTCGTTGCTGACGGCCGATGAGCGTCGCCGCGGCGTCGTCGCCATGTCGGCCGGCAACCACGCCCAGGGTGTTGCGCGCCACGCGACCCTGCTCGGGGTGGCCAGCACCATCGTGATGCCGCGCTTCACGCCCTTGGCCAAGGTCAGCGGCACCGCCGCCTGGGGCGCGCGCGTGGTGATGCATGGCGATACGCTTGCCGAGGCGGGCGCGCATGCCATCCGGCTGGCGGCGGAAGAGGGGCTGCTGTTCATCAGCCCGTATGACGATTACGGCATCATGGCCGGCCAGGGCACGCTGGCGCTGGAGATGATCGAGGATGGGCCGAAGCTGGACGTGCTGTTGGTGCCGGTCGGCGGCGGCGGTCTGATCAGCGGCTGCGCCGTGGTCATGGCCGCGCTGTCGCCGCACACCGAGGTGATCGGGGTCCAGGTGGCGCCCTATTCCGCACTGGCCCAGCGCATGGGCGCACCCGCGCACGCTATCGGCGGCGCCACGATCGCCGAGGGGATCGCGGTGCGCGACGTCGGGGTGGAGACGGGCAAGGTAATCGCGGCGCATGTGAGCGACGTGCTGGTGGCGTCCGAACGTTGCGTGGAGGATGCGATTGCCATGCTGGCCGAAGGCGCACGCGTGGTCGCCGAAGGCGCTGGCGCCGCGGGCCTGGCGGGCTTGCTGGCGCATCGCGACCGTTTTGTCGGGCGACGTGTCGGCATGCCGGTCTGCGGCGGCAACATCGACATGCGAATCATGGCCAACGTGCTGTTGCGCGGCCTGCTGCGCGACGGGCGTCTGTTGCGTTTGCGTATCGAGATACCGGATCGGCCCGGCGTGCTGGCCGATATCGCGACGAAGATCGGTGCGAGCGCCGGCAACATCATCGAGGTCCTGCATCAGCGCCTGTCCGCCTCCCCCACGGTGCAGTCCGCCCAATTGGAAGTGATGGTCGAAGCGCGCGATTCCGCCCATGCCGGCGAGATCGAGGCGGTGCTGGCGGACAGCTACGCTTTACAGCGGGTATGAGCCACCGCGATAGCTATCCGCCAAGTGGGCCCATCCACAGATGACGCAAATGGACACAGATGGATTTTCCCAGCTGCTATGTATTGATCTGCAATGATTTTGAAGCGCTGGCGCCAACGCCACCCGCCAAATAGGCTTGGCGGAGCGGATGTGAGATACCGCAGGTAGTGAAGCACGCCGGCCTTGGACATTCTGAAGGTAGACCTTGCGAGGAGACTGCCCGCGCGATCATTTCTCTCGACCTATCGTCAAAATATTTTCAGCACCCCGGTAGAGGCTATATATAAATCTCCTATGCTTATCTGTGTTCATCTGCGTCATCTGTGGATGATCTCTGCTCCGCAGGTGCCGAACCAAACACCATACGCCGGAACTCAAGCCGCCGAGCGCCAAAATTCAACAGCAGGCCGCGTTTTAAGCCGGAAGCCTTCAAGTAGTTCAGGAGTTGCGCATCCTCCAGACTAGAAAGACGCTGCAAAGCCTTCAGCTCGACCAAAACCGAAGCGTAGCAAACCAAGTCAGCCCGATATGACGCTTTCAACGGCGCACCGCGATAGACAACCGGGAAGAGAACCTGTTCACAAAACGGAACGCCGCGCAAAGCGAGCTCTCTCGTCAGCGCCTCCTGATAAACGGCCTCGAGGAACCCAAAGCCAAGCTCGCCATGAACAGCCATCGCGGCACCGATGATTGAGTGCGTCTCCGTGTCTCTCTCCACCAAGGCCACCACTGCTCCTGATCCGGCGCAATCAACGTGTCTGTCGCAAAACTCTCATCCGGACAGCGGCACGGCGATGCTCTCCAACGATTTTCCTTCCGCATCGATCCCCAGCCATACCTCCACGCACGCGGCCACGATCATCAGCGCGGCGGCGCCTTCGTAGCCCCAGGCGACGGTGTGGACTCCGTGCTCGATCAGGCGGCCGAACAGCCAGGGTGCGCCCACACCGCCCACCAGCGTGCCGAGTGCGTAGAACATGGCGATCGCCAAGGCGCGTGTTTCCAGCGGGAAGATCTCGCTGGCGGTGAGGTAGGCGGAGCTGGCCGCGGCCGAGGCCACGAAGAACACGCCGACCCAGCACGCCGTCTGCGTCCACGCGTCCAGCAGGCCGGCATGGAAGGCGTAGCCGGTGGCCGCCATCAGCAGGCCGGAGATGCCGTACGTGCCGGCGATCATGCGCCGCCGCCCGACCGTATCGAAGAAGTGCCCGAGCAGCAGAGGCCCCATCAGATTGCCGAGCGCCAGCGGCAAGACGTACACGCCGATATTCTGCGCCGGCACGTCGTATGCCCTGGTCAGCACCAATCCGTAGGTGAAGAACACGGCGTTGAACAGGAAAGCCTGTGCCGCCATCAGGGTGAAGGCCAGCAGGCTGCGCCATTTATAGGCGCCGAACATGGCGGAAAAGATCAGCCCGAAACCGAAAGAGGTTTGCGGGTGTATCGTCAGCTTGCCGCAGGCCGGCCCCAAATCTCCGCCGCCCGATTGCGAGACGCGACGCTCCACCTCGGCCACCGTGCGTTCGCCCTCCTCGTCGCGGCCATGCGTGACCAGCCAGCGCGGGCTTTCCGGCACGAAACGTCGCAGCAGCAGCACGCCCAGCCCCAGCACGCCGCCCACGCCGAAGCCCAGCCGCCACCCCAATCGCGGCGAGACGACCGCGCCGCCCAGCAGCAGCAGCGAGGCGGCCGCGCCCAGAGCGGCCCCGCCCCAATAGCTGCCGTTCACGATCAAATCGATTCGGCCACGCAACTTGGCCGGGATCAGCTCGTCGATGGCCGAGTTGATCGCCGCGTATTCGCCGCCGATCCCCAGCCCGGTCAGCACGCGAAACACCGCCAGGCTCCAGAAATCCCATGCGCAGGCCGATGCCAGCACGCCCAGCACGTAGAGGCCCAAGGTGATGTTGAAGACCAGTCTTCGCCCATACCTGTCGGTCAGCCAGCCGAAGAACAGCGCCCCCATAACGGCGCCGGCGACGTAGGCGGAGGCCATGCCGCCGATCTGCTGTGCGGTCAGGCCCAGGGTGTGGTGGTCCTGCAGCATCGGTCCGATTGAGCCGACGATGGTGACCTCCAGCCCGTCCAGCACCCAGGTGATGCCCAGCGCCACCACGATCAGCAGGTGGAACCGGCTCCAGGGCAGCCGGTCCAGCCGGGCGGGAATGTCGGTCTCGATCGGTTGCATCGGTGCGGTCATGGGCGCTGCTCCTGTGTGCCGAGGCAACATCCCCGTGGGGTGCCGGTTGCAACCGGACGGGTCGCGTGCTGATGTGTGCGTCCGTTACGGACACGCACGGATGGCGGCTTTCTGGTCCAGTACTGTGGCCGAGTTTCTGCGCGCGACGCCCGCCCGCATCACCGGCGTTCTGGCCGAGGCGCAGATCCGGCATTTCCGCGTCAACGAGACGCAGCAGTTGCGCGCTTGGGAAGCCACCCTCGCCATGCTGCGCGCCGCGCTGGACGATGCGGATTTCGCACGGGATTGGCACGTTCTGCTGGAATACCCGATGCTGCGCCTGGGGCGCCGCCCCGACGTGATCCTTCTCACCGATCGCGCGATCCTGGTGCTGGAGATCAAGGCGGGGGCCGCCGCGCACACGGTGGCCGACCGGCGGCAG
The DNA here is from genome assembly GCA_964252425.1 of uncultured Acetobacteraceae bacterium. GTDB lineage: Bacteria > Pseudomonadota > Alphaproteobacteria > Acetobacterales > Acetobacteraceae > BOG-908. The sequence goes on along the minus strand of CAXUNK010000004.1, from coordinate 27,826 downwards.
GTCGAGGATTACGCGATCGACCTGCACGATTTCCACGCCGGGTCCCGCCTGCATCCGGTGGTGCCGATCCTGGTCGCCGAACATGCGCCCGCCCCGCTTGCACCTCTGCCGTTGATGTTCGGGGTGACGCAGGTGATCGAGGCGAGCGCCGCCACGTTGCGGCCCCTGCTGCGCATCCTGTCCGGGCTGCCCGCACCCGCCACGGCGCTGGATGCTGCCGCTTGGCTGGACGCACCGTACCGCCCCGTGCCCAACATCGTGGACGCGGCCTGCATGCTCTACGCGCGCCACGGCGTGGCCGACATACGCGCCGCGCGCAGCGACGCCACCAATCTGCGCGCCACGACCGACGCGATCATTGCCGAGATCGCGGCCGCGCGTGCGCAAGAATATCGCGTGATCATCTTCGTCACCGGCATCCCCGGCGCGGGCAAGACCTTGTGCGGCCTGAACACGGTTTTTGGGGCGATCGATGCAGGTCGCGGCACATATCTCACCGGCAACCCGACGCTGGTGCACGTCTTGCGCGAGGCTTTGGCACGGGATGCCGTGGCGTTCGGCGCGGCGCGTACGGACGCGGACCGGCGCATGGGTGCCGCCATCCAGCGCCTGCCGGATTTTCGCAACGAATACATACTGCACCCGCATCATGTGCCACCCGAACAGGTGGTGGTGATCGACGAGGCGCAGCGCTGCTGGTCATGCGCCCATGCGATCGCCAAGACGCGCGACAAACCGGTGCGGCTGACCAACTCCGAACCGGCGCATCTGCTGGAGGCGATGGCGCGTCACAAGGATTTCGCCGCCATGGTGTGTCTGGTGGGTGGCGGGCAGGAGATACACACGGGCGAGGGCGGGTTGGCCGAATGGGGCACCGCGTTGCGCGAGGCCGACTCACATGGGCGAGGGTGGCAAATTCGCGCCGCCCCCGATATTTTCTCCAATGCGGACCTGCGTCAGCGTCTCGGTCCCTTGCCGCATCTGCAAACATCGGGCGCGCTGCATCTGGACGTGGCGGTTCGGCAAATCCGCAGTACGGCCGCGACCGACTGGGTCGATTACGTGCTGGCCGGCGATGCCCAGCACGCGGCAAGGCTGGCGCGAGACGCGGAGATGCCATTCTATCTCACACGTGATCTTCACGACATGCGCGCCTGGCTGCGACTGCGCGCGCGGGGTTTTCGTCGCGCCGGGCTGCTCGCAAGTTCCGCTGCGCGACGCCTGCGTGCGGAAGGGCTGGGCGCCGAGCTGCCGCATATGGATGCTGGCGCCGTCGCGCATTGGTTCCTGGATCGCTACCCGGACGATGTGCGCGCGTCCGATGCGCTGGAGACGATAGCCACCGAATTCAGCGCGCAAGGGCTGGAGCTCGACTATGTCGGCCTGTGCTGGGACGGAGATCTGATACGCGAACAGGGCCAGACCGCCTGGCGCGTACGAAACTTCCGCGGCACGCGCTGGCAGCATCCGGCGGGTGCCGAGGCGGTGGCCAACCAGATCAACACCTACCGCGTTCTGCTCACCCGGGCGCGCTACGACACGGTCATCTTCGTGCCGCGCGGCGAGCCAATCGACCGCACACGCGATCCTGCCGTGCTGGACAGGATTGCCACCTTCCTGGCGGCGTGCGGGACGCGTGCGCTCGACGATGTGGCCTACGATGCCGGACCGGTGGTCACAACGCGCGAGCTGGTGCTGCTGTGATGCGCGTCGTCTCTCTACTGCTGTGCCTGGCTTTGCCGGCGCGCGCAGGGACGCTGAAAATCAGCACGTGGAATCTGGAGTGGCTGACGCTGCGCAGCCGGACGGACGCGAAATTGCCAACCGATGTGCATACGCGCGCACCCGAGGATTTCACAAAACTCGCTTCCTATGCGCGCAGGCTGGCGGCCGACATCGTGGCCTTTCAGGAGGTGGACGGACCCGATGCCGCGGCGCGTGTTTTCGATCCGCGCCGCTACACCATCCTGACCATCGACGAGACGGTGACACAGCGTGTGGGGCTGGCAGTTCGGCGCGACCTGGTGGTGCATCGCAACCCCGACATCTCCGCGCTGGATGTCGAGCCGAACGCGATGTTTCCGCTGCGCGACGGGCTGGATGCGACTGTCGATCTGCCGGGCGGCCGCTCAGTGCGCATACTGGTGGTGCATCTGAAAACCGGATGCCAGACCGATCCGCTCGCCGGCAGCACGCGTGCGCAATGCGTGTTGCTGGCGCGCCAGGTTCCGGTCCTGGCGGCCTGGGTGCGCGATCGCGCGCGCGAGCACGTGCCGTTCCTGCTCATGGGCGATTTCAACCGCGTGCTGGATACGAGCGAAGAGTTGGGGAGCGCGCTGGCGCAGGCCGCGCCAATGACTCGCGTGACCGAGGGGTATGCGGACCCGTGCTGGGACGGAGACGCGTTCATCGACCACATCTTTCTGGGCGGCCCCGCGCGCGGATGGCTCGCACCGGGCAGCCTGCGTGTGCAGGTGTTCAGGGAAGGCGGCGATCAATGGCGTGCACGCCTGTCCGACCATTGTCCCGTGTCAGTCAAACTATCGTTTTGAATCCACAGATGACGCAGCTTGAGTCCACAGGGCGGCGATCGATGGCGTGCACGCCTGTCCGACCGTTGTCCCCGTCAATCAACCTGTCGTTTTGAATCCACAGATGACGCAGATGAACACAGATAGCATGGATCGCCCTCAACGCCGGTCATGAATGCCCGAGTCGTCCGATACCCAAAATCATCTGCGTTAATCTGCGTAATCTGTGGATAAAGCCTAGCTCACGCCGCTTTCGCCATCCCCCGAAGCACATACGGCAAAATGCCCCCGTGCCGATAGTAGTTCACCTCGTCCGCCGTATCGACGCGGCAGATCAGCGACACCTCGTCCACCGTCCCGTCAGCCCGATGGATGCGCATTGCCAGCCGCATACGCGGGTGCAGCTCGCCCAGGCCCGTGATGTCGATCACCTCGTCGCCGCGCAGCTCCAGCGTGTGGCGGGTCGTGCCTGACGGGAACAGCAGCGGCAGCACGCCCATGCCGACCAGGTTGCTGCGGTGGATACGCTCGAAACTCTCGGCCACCACCGCCTTGATGCCCAGCAGCATGGTGCCCTTGGCGGCCCAGTCGCGCGAACTGCCCATGCCGTACTCCTTGCCGCCGAACACGACCAACGGCACGCCCTCGGCCTTGTAGCGCATGGCTGCGTCGTAGATCGGCATCGTTTCGCCGCCAGGATAATGGCGCGTCATGCCGCCTTCCACACCCGCCACCATTTCGTTACGGATGCGGATATTGGCGAAGGTGCCGCGCATCATCACCTCATGGTTGCCGCGCCGGCTGCCATAGGAATTGAAATCCTTCTGCAAAACCTGGTGCTCGCCCAGATACTCGCCGGCCGGCGAGGCCTTTTTGATGTTGCCCGCAGGCGAGATGTGGTCGGTCGTGATGTTGTCGCCCAGCAGCGCCAGCACGCGCGCGCCCAGGATGTCGCCGCGCGGCGCTGGCACTTCGGTCAGGTCATCGAAATACGGCGGGTTCTTCACGTAGGTGGACCCGTCATTCCAGCGATACGTCTCGCTTCCGGTCTCCACCCGCAGCGCCTGCCATTCCTTCGTGCCCTGCGTCACCACGCCGTAGCGCTGCAGGAACTCATCGCGCGAGACGGAGGCGGCGACGAGGTCGTCGATCTCCTTGTTGCTGGGCCACACGTCGCGCAGATAGACCGGCTTGCCGTCCGATCCGGTCCCCAGCGGCTGGGTGGTGATGTCCTCGCGCATGTTGCCCAGCAGCGCGTAGGCCACCACCAGAGGCGGGCTGGCCAGGTAGTTGGCGCGCACGTTGGCATGCACGCGGCCCTCGAAATTGCGGTTGCCGGACAGCACGCTGACGGCCACCAGTCTCTGGCCCTCGATCACATCGGCGATCGCATCGTCGAGCGGACCCGAATTGCCGATGCAGGTGGTGCATCCGTAGCCGGTCGTCTGGAAGCCGAGCGCGTCCAGGTCGGACGACAGGCCGGAGCGGTCCAGATATTCGGTCACCACCTGGCTGCCCGGCGCCAGCGACGTCTTCACCCAGGGTTTCGGGTGCAGCCCGCGCGCGCGCGCCTTGCGCGCCACCAGCCCGGCGGCCACCATCACGTAAGGGTTGGACGTGTTGGTGCAGCTGGTGATGGCGGCGATCACCACGTCGCCATGGCCGAGATCGAAGTTCTTGCCGGCGGCCGCATGGCGCGCGGCGATGTCGTTTGCGGCGATGCCCTGGTTGCCGAGGTCGGCGAGGAACGCGCCGGCGGCTTCTGTCAGCGCCACGCGATCCTGCGGGCGCTTGGGGCCGGCGAGGCTCGGGACGACCGTTCCCATGTCCAGCTCCACCGTATCGGTGAAGACCGGGTCCGGCGTGCCCGTCTCCCGGAACATGCCCTGCGCACGCAAATAGGCCTCGGCCAGCTCGATCCGTGCCTCGTCGCGGCCCGTCAGACGCAGGTAGTCGAGCGTTTTCGCGTCCACGGGGAAGAAGCCGCAGGTGGCCCCGTATTCGGGCGCCATGTTGGCGATGGTGGCGCGGTCCGCCACGTTCAGGTGGTCCAGCGCGGGCCCGAAGAACTCGACGAACTTGCCGACAACGCCCTTCTGGCGAAGGATTTGTGTCACCGTCAGCACCAGGTCGGTGGCGGTGGCCCCTTCCGGCAGGCGCCCGGTCAGTCGGAAGCCGATCACGTCGGGGATCAGCATGGCGATCGGCTGGCCGAGCATGGCCGCTTCCGCCTCGATGCCGCCCACGCCCCAGCCCAGCACGCCGGCGCCGTTGACCATGGTGGTGTGGCTGTCCGTGCCGTACAGAGTGTCCGGATAGGCGAGCGTCTCGCCACCCTCGTCGGACGTCCAGACGGTCTGGCTGATGTATTCCAGGTTGACCTGGTGGCAGATGCCGGCGCCCGGGGGCACCACGCGGAAATTCTGGAACGCTTCCTGGCCCCAGCGCAGGAAGGCATACCGCTCGCCGTTGCGCTCGAACTCGACCTCGACGTTCTTCTGCAGCGAGTCGGCCGTGCCGGAAAAATCGACCATCACCGAATGGTCGATCACCAGATCGACCGGCACCAGCGGGTTCACCCGCTGCGGATCGCCGTGCAGCTTGAGGATGCCGTCGCGCATGGCGGCCAGGTCCACCACGGCCGGCACGCCGGTGAAATCCTGCATCAGGATGCGGGCCGGCTTGAAGGGCACCTCGTCGGTGCTGCTGCCGGTCTTGAGCCAGGCCGCCACCTTATGGGCGTCGGCGACCGTGTAGCTGGACCCGTCCTCGAAGCGCAGCACGCCTTCAAGCAGGATTTTCAGGCTGACCGGCAGGCGGCTGACATCGCCGATCGCGCGTTCGGCCGCCGGGATCGAAAAATACGTGAACTCCTTGCCCCGCACGGTCAGGATGGAGCGGGTCTTCAACGTATCCTGGCCGGTGCTCATGTGTGCGGTTCCTGCAATCGTTCGTACGCCCGGGATATACAATGCGGGCACACCCCCACAACCCGTCCGCCCCGGGCCGGGCCATTATCTCGCGCTTGCGAAACGATATGTCGCGGGGTAGAGCACGATCGGCACACGTCGCGTCACCGCGCCGGCAAAGTTGCTCGACAAAACAGACGGCTAGGGCACGCGGGCTGCACCCCATCGCAGCTTCCGGCTTGGCCGCCAGGATCGGGTGGGCAGTGGATAGCGGCGCCTAAGGCATGCACAGGTTCGGGATTGAGGACGAGATCTGGTTCGAGGCTGCGCGCACCGGACTTGAGCGGCGCGGCTTCAGACTACGCCTCCAGCCCCGCTCGATCATCATCGAGAAGGACCAGCGCCTGCCGCGAATCGTCGGCTGCGCGCGCGAGTTCCTGGACTTTGCCGAACGACAGGGTCTGGAGATCAACGAGGCCGCATTCGATGCCGCCGACCGCTATGGGGATGGCCGGGCGGACCTCTCCGGACGCGTATCGGAGTCTCCGTTCGAGACGCCGTCGGAGGCGCCGGAGCCGGAATACGTCTCGCTGGCGCCCGAGCTCGGGCAGGCGCTGGCGGCGTTCGAACGGCCTGAGGTGCGTGCCATCGAGCAGCGCCTGGCCGAGCTGCGTCTGGAGCAGGAGCGCCTGGCGGCCGAACGCCACGCCGCCCAGGCGCTCGCCACCGAGAAAGAGCAGCTCGAGCAGCGTTGCGCCGAGCTGCAGGCCGAGCTGGCGCGGCTATCGGCTGTGGCGGCAGAGGCCGTCAAGCAGCGCGATTTGTGGCAGATGTCGGCCAACTCCGCCGAGGAGAGGTTGCGCATGTTGCAGGCCGAGCTGGAGGGGCCGTCGGACGCGCAGGGGCCGGATCGCAAGTTCAACCAGCTTCGCCGCTTCCTGGCGCGCGAACTCCACCCCGACCTGGCCGGCGCCGAGGGCCCGGAGCGGGCGGTGCGCGAGGCGCTGTTCAAGCGCGTATGGGCCAAGATCGAGCAGTTGCAGTAGTCGCCGCCTTGCCAAGGCCCGGTTCCCCGCCTAGCCGCAGGCGATGCTGACGGCCGACACCGCATTGCACGCCCGAACGGCCGGCGCCCGGCTCGCGGCCGAGGATATCAGCGTGATCCGTGGCGAGCGCCTGGTGCTGGACGGCATCAGCCTCGCGGTCGAAGCCGGCGGCGCGCTGCTGCTGCTGGGCCCGAACGGCGCCGGCAAATCCACCCTGCTGCGCGTGTTGGCCGGTTTGCGCCGGCCGGATGCAGGGCGCGTGTTGCTGGACGGCGATACCGAGCTGTCCGGACGGCTCGCCTATCTCGGGCATTGGGATGCGATCAAGCCTGGCCTGACCGCGGCTGAGAACCTGTCCTTTGCGGCCGCCTTGTCGGGACGCGACATGGCGGCCGGCCTGGACGGGCTTGGGCTTGCGTCGCTGGCTGAGCTGCCCGCGCGCATGTTGTCGGCGGGGCAGACGCGTCGGCTGGCGCTGGCGCGCATGGCCGTCTCCGGCGCGCCCGTCTGGCTTCTGGACGAGCCGACGGTCGGGCTGGACGCGGGGTCCGTCTCCGCGTTTGGCGCGTTGCTGGCCGCGCATCGCGGGTCTGGCGGCTGCGTGGTGGCTGCCACCCACCTGCCCTTGCCCATGCCCGGCGCGACCGAGCTCGTCCTGCCCGGTCCACGCGCATGATGTTCGTGCGCGCGCTGCTGGTCCGCGAGCTGCGGCTGGCCTGGCGGCATGGCGGAGACACGGCAGGCGCGTTGCTTTTCTTCTTCGTCGCCGGCGCGCTGTTCCCGCTGGCCATCGGACCGGCGCCCGAGACGCTGGCCAGGATCGCGCCGGGGATCGTGTGGGTCTGCGCGCTGCTGGCCGCCCTGCTGCCGCTCGACCGGCTGTTCGGCGCCGATTACGAGGACGGGTCGCTCGACCACCTGCTGCTGGCGGGTCCGGCCAGCCTGCTGGCGCTCGGCAAGGCTGTCTCGCACTGGCTGGTGACGGGTGTGCCGCTGCTGGCCGCATCCGTGCCGCTCGCCGTCATGTTGCGGCTGCCTGCGGTGGCGCTGCCGGCGCTGCTCGGCGGTTTGGCCATGGGCAGCCTGGTGTTGTCGCTGCTGGGCACGGCCTGCAGCGCCATCGTCCTCGGCGCGCGTCGCGGTGGCGTGCTGCTGCCGGTGCTGGTGCTGCCGCTGGCCGTGCCGGTGCTGATCTTCGGCGCGGGGGCGGCCGATGCAGCGTCCTCCGGGTTGCCGGTACGGCCGCATCTGCTGCTGCTGGGGGCGATGCTGGCTGCTTGCCTGCCTCTGTGTCCGATCGCGGCGGGGGCGGCTTTGCGGGTGGCGGGGGAGTGACGCGTCTCCCACGCTTGCGGTAATGCTAGCGCAGGTACTGCCAGAATTGCTCTGACAGGACTGTTGCGAGCCGTCACGCAGGCGAACAGACAAAAGCTTTTTGCTTCTTTTTCTCGAAAAAGAAGGCCTTTCTTATGACTGCATGGACAAAGCCAGCGCTTCGGCGGCTCTGATCCCGTCCACGGCGGCTGAGAGGATGCCCCCGGCATAGCCTGCGCCTTCGCCTGCCGGATAGAGGCCGGAGGTGTTCAGGCTTTGGCCGTCCGGGCCGCGGGTGACGCGTATGGGGCAGGAGGTGCGTGTCTCCACGCCCGTCATCACCGCGTCCGCCATGTCGAAACCGGCGACGCGCCGTCCGAACGCGGGCAGCGCCTCGCGTATCGCGTCCAGCACCGCGCGCGGCAGGCAGTCGGCCAAGTCGCCGGGCAGCACGCCGGGCGTGTAGGACGGCACCACCTCGCCCAGCGTCGTGCTGCGCCGGCCGGCGAGGAAGTCGCCGACGCGCTGGCCCGGGGCGGCGTAGGCGCCTCCGCCTGCCGCGAAGGCCAGCGATTCCAGCCGCCGCTGGAAGGCGATGCCGGCAAGCGGGCCATCGCCATCCTGGGCGAAATCAGCCGGTCCCACCTCGACCACCAGCCCGGCATTGGCGTTGCGCTCGGCACGCGAATACTGGCTCATGCCGTTGGTGACCACGCGGCCTGGCTCGCTTGTGGCGGCCACGACCGTGCCGCCAGGACACATGCAGAAACTGTAGGTGGACCGGCCGGTGCTGCCGTGGTGGACCAGCTTGTAGTCGGCGGCGCCCCCCCCCGGGGGGGCCCCCCGGGCGGCCCCCCCGGCGCGGGGGGGGGGGGGGTTGGGGGGG
>CAXUNK010000004.1:0-19130 GCA_964252425.1 uncultured Acetobacteraceae bacterium | reverse complement strand
CTTGTGGCAGCCTCCGCCGCCCTGCGGGGGGGGGCCCGCGGGGGCGCCGAAGCGGGCGCGGTCGATGATCGATTGGGGGTGCTCTATGCGCACGCCCACCGAAAACGGCTTCTGATCCAGGTGCACGCCATGCGCCGCCAGTGTTTCGAACAGGTCCCGGGCCGAGTGGCCAGGCGCCAGCACGATTCGGGAGGCGGGCAGGTGCTCGCCATTGGCCAGGATCAGGCCTTCGAGCTGTCGCGTGCCGTCGTGCCGTTCGCCGATGGCGAAATCGGCGACCCGCGTGCCGAACCGGTACTCGCCGCCCAGCCGCTCGATCTCGGCGCGCAGGTTTTCCACCACGGTCACGAGGCGGAACGTGCCGATATGCGGCTTGGCGGCGACAAGAATCTCCGCCGGCGCGCCGGATCTGACGAAGGTGTCGAGCACGCGACGGCCGAGATGGGCGGGATCGCGTATGCCGGACCAGAGTTTCCCGTCCGAGAAGGTGCCGGCGCCGCCCTCGCCGAACTGCACGTTGCTTTCGGGGTCGAGCACCGATTTGCGCCACAGCGCGAAAGTGTCGCGCGTGCGCGGCCGGACCTCCCGCCCGCGCTCGAGGATGATTGGGCGGAACCCCATCTGTGCGAGGGTGAGCGCCGCAAACAGGCCGCACGGGCCGGCGCCCACGACGACCGGCCGCTGCGGGAGCGGGTCGGGGGCGCGGGCGCCGGGGCGGGAGGTCATATCGGGCGAGCGCGCCACATGCGGGTCGCCGGTCAGCCGGGCCAGCACGCCTGGCTCGTCCGCCACCTCCACGTCCACAGTGTAGACGAGCTGGATGGCGCCGCGGCGCCGCGCATCATGGCCGCGGCGAAAGATGGTCACCCGCCCCTCGGCCACGCCGAGCCGGGCCAAAGCCGCCTGGCGCAGGGCATCCTGGGTGTGATCGAGGGGCAGTTTCAGTTCGGTCAGGCGGATCATGGGGTTCAGGTATGGTTTGCGCGGGCAAATCGCACCCTCGGCTCATCCCGGCGAGCGGGATCAAGGATAGGTCTTGCCTATCAAAGATCACCGAAAAATCGATTTGAGTTATGGGGGAGCCCGGCGCACAAGGCGCTCAGGCTAACCCCAAAAACTGGAGAGAACATGGACGGCGAAGGCAAATGCCCGGTGGTCGGCGGCAGGGAACACCAGCGTACGGTGATGCTGGCCATGTCCAACGACAAATGGTGGCCGAACCAGTTGACGGTCAAGATTCTGCACCAGAACTCGCCGTTGTCGGACCCGATGGGCCGCGACTTCGATTATGCGCGTGAGGTGCGGAGCCTGGATGCCCAGGCGCTCAAGGCGGACATCATGGCGCTGATGACCACCTCGCAGGATTGGTGGCCGGCCGATTGGGGCCATTACGGCCCGTTCTTCATCCGCATGTCCTGGCACAGCGCGGGCACCTACCGCATCGCCGATGGCCGTGGCGGCGCGGGGGCCGGCACGCAGCGTTTCGCCCCGCTCAACAGCTGGCCCGACAACGCCAACCTGGACAAGGCCCGTCGCCTGCTGTGGCCGATCAAGCAGAAATACGGGAAAAAGATCTCCTGGGCCGACCTGATGGTGCTGGCCGGGACCTTTGCGCTCGAATCGATGGGCCTGAAGACCTTCGGCGTCGCCCTCGGCCGTGCGGACATCTGGGAGCCGGAGGAGGACGTGTACTGGGGGTCGGAGACGACCTGGCTCGACGACAAGCGGTATAGCGGCGACCGGCAGCTCGAAAACCCGCTGGCCGCCGTGCAGATGGGCCTGATCTACGTCAATCCGGAAGGACCCAACGCCAACCCCGACCCGCTCGCCTCGGCCCGCGACATACGCGAGACGTTCGGGCGCATGGCGATGAACGACGAGGAGACGGTGGCGCTCATCGCCGGCGGCCATACTTTCGGCAAGGCGCACGGCGCGGCGCACCCGATCGACCATGTCGGGCCGGAGCCTGAGGCGGCGCCGACCGTGGAGCAGGGGTTCGGCTGGAAGAACTCGTTCGGCACCGGCAACGCCGGCAGCACGATCACCAGCGGGCTCGAGGGCGCGTGGACCGACACGCCCACGACGTGGGACAACAGCTATTTCGACAACCTGTTCAACCACGATTGGGTGCTGACCAAGAGCCCGGCCGGCGCGCATCAGTGGACGCCGAAGGACGAGGATGCCGCCCGGACCGTGCCCGACGCGCATGATCCGTCCAAGAAGCATCCGCCGATGATGTTCACGACCGATCTGGCACTGAAGCTGGACCCCGTGTACGGCCCGATCTCCAAGCGGTTCCAGGAGAACCCGGAGCAGTTCGCCGAGGCGTTCGCCAAAGCCTGGTACAAGCTGACGCATCGCGACATGGGGCCGATCGAGCGCTACCAGGGCCCCTGGATCCCGTCCGAGCCGCAGCTGTGGCAGGATCCGGTGCCGGCCGTCGATCACCCGCTGATCGATGAGCAGGATGTGGCCGCGCTGAAGGAGAAGATCCTGGCCTCCGGCCTGTCGGTCGCGCAACTGGTCAAGACCGCCTGGGCCTCCGCCTCCACCTTCCGCACCACCGACAAGCGGGGCGGGGCGAATGGCGCGCGCATTCGTCTGGCGCCCCAGGCCTATTGGGAGGTCAACGAACCGACGGAGCTCGGCAAGGTGCTGCCGGTGTACGAGGCCATACAGGCCGAGTTCAACGGGGCGCAGACCGGTGGCAAGAAGGTCTCTATGGCCGACCTGATCGTGCTCGCCGGCTGCGCCGGTGTGGAGGCGGCGGCCAGGAAGGCCGGCCACGAGGTGACGGCGCCGTTCACCCCCGGCCGTACCGACGCGTCGCAGGAGCAGACCGATGTCCACTCCTTCGCCGTGCTCGAACCGACCGCGGACGGTTTCCGCAACTATCTTCGCAGCGGCCACGTGCGGCCGGCCGAAGAGATGCTGGTCGACCGTGCGCATCTGCTGAAGCTGACCGCGCCGGAGATGACGGTGCTGCTCGGCGGCTTGCGCGTGCTGGGCGCCACCTATGGCGAGACCAAGCATGGGGTGTTCACCGACCGCCCCGGCACGCTGACGAACGATTTCTTCCGCAACCTGCTGGACATGAGCACGGTGTGGCAGGCGTCGTCCGAAGCCGAGGATGTGTTCGAGGGACGCGACCGCGTGAACGGCGAGATCAAGTGGACGGCCACGGTCGTCGATCTGGTGTTCGGCTCCAACTCGCAGTTGCGCGCGATCGCGGAAGTCTTCGGCTGCGACGATTCGCAAGGTGCGTTCATCCACGACTTCATCGCCGTGTGGACCAAGGTGATGAACGCCGACCGCTTCGATCTAGCCTGACAACAAGGAGGGCGGCCCTTTCACACGGGCCGCCCTCCAATTCGCAAAAGTCTTTTGCTTCTTTTCTTCAGAAAAGAAGATTCTTCTTTCTTGAAAGAAAGAAGCAAAGAACTTTTGCTCCTTTAGGAGTTCAACTTCCCCAGCGTGCGGCGGTATCGGGTTTCGATGCTTTGCTTGGCGCGGTGATGGCCGGCGGCGACCAGTTTTTCGCCGCGTCGCCATACGCAGTCGATGGCGCGGCGGCCGGCGGCGAAGATCCATTGGTCCAGCACCGCGTCGCCGTTCGAGCCCGCCAGCGAGACATGCGCCGTGTCCAGACTGACCATGTCAAAGGGCTGCCCGATCGCGATATGCATCTGCGCACCCAGCGCATGTGCGCCGCCGGTGAGCGCCGACCCGTAGAGGCCCCGTCCGGTGCTGCCGTTCTGGTGGGCCAGAACGTTGCGCTCACGCCGTGTCAGACGCTGGCCGTATTCGAGCAGGCGGAGCTCCTCGCTCGCATCGATCAGCACGTTGGAGTCGCTGCCGATGCCGTACCGGCCGCCGGCGCTGGCGAAGGGCGCCATGTTGAACAGCCCGTCGCCGAGATTGGCTTCGGTGATGGGGCAGAGCCCGGCCACAGCGCCGGTTCGGGCCATGCTGTCCGCCTCGGCATCGGTCATGTGTGTCGCGTGGACCAGGCACCACCTCAGATCGACCGGCGCGTGGCCGAGCAGCCACTCGATCGGGCGCGCGCCCGACCAGGCGAGGCAATCATTTACCTCGCGCGCCTGTTCGGCGACATGGATGTGCACCGGCCCGGCGCCCGCCAAGGCCACGAGCTCGTTCAACTCGTCCGGGGTGACGGCGCGCAGGCTGTGCGGCGCAACCCCGCGCACCGCATCGGGCAGCACGGCCATGGCGCGGTCGAGCGAGACCAGAAGGCGGGCAAAGCCGTCTACGTCATGCACGAAGCGCTTCTGGCCGCTCTCCGCAGCCCGGCCGCCGAAGCCGGCATGCGCGTAGAAGACGGGCAGCAAGGTGAGCGCGATGCCGGTCTCGGCCGCCGCCCTGATAAGGGCGTGCGACATTTCGCCCGGATCGGCGAACGGCGCGCCGGTGCGGTCGTGATGCACGTAGTGGAACTCGCCCACTCGCGTGAACCCGGTCTCGAGCATCTCGGCGAAGGCCAGCGCGGCGATCGCCTCCAACTCGTCCGGGCCGATCTGATCGACGAAGCGGTACATGGTCTCCCGCCAGGTCCAGAAACTCTCCTGCGAGGGGCCGCGCCGCTCGGCCAGGCCGGCCATGCCGCGCTGGAAGGCGTGGCTGTGCAGGTTCGGCAGCCCAGGCAGCCCCAAACCATGCCGCTCATCCCCCGCTTGCGCCGGCACCCCAAGCTCGATGGCCGTGCAGAGTCCATCCGAAACGGTCAAACGGGTGTCAGGATGCCACCCGCCCTGCAAAAACAGACCGCCGAAATGATAACCTTGCAGGATAGACATGCCCCAAACAAGCAAAAGTCTTTTGCTTCTTTTCTTCAGAAAAGAAGATACTTTCTTCTGAGGTATACGATTGTGCCTCGCTTTGCTGCCTCCGTCCAGCCATGCGAGGATGCAGCTATGCGGTGCGACACGATCTGGACGGATGCCAGGCTGCTGACCATGGCCGGTGCGGCCGTGCAGCGCGGCATGGTGGCGGCCTCGGACGGCCGGATCGTCTATGCCGGGGCGGCCGCAGATGCGCCCGGGCTGAGCGCGGAGACGACGGTGCGTTGCGATGGGCGGTGGATCACGCCGGGGCTGATCGACTGCCACACCCATCTCGTTCATGGCGGCAACAGGGCACACGAGTTCGAGTTGCGGCTGGCCGGCGCATCTTATGAGGAGATCGCGCGCGCGGGGGGCGGTATCGTGTCCACGATGAACGCCACGCGCGGCGCTTCGGAGGACGAGCTCGTGGCCTCCGCGCTGCCGCGGCTGGACGCGCTGATCGCGGAAGGGGTGACGACGGTCGAGATCAAATCCGGATACGGTCTGTCGCTGGAGAGCGAGCGGCGGATGTTGCGCGCGGCACAACGCCTGGGTGAAGTTCGGCGCGTGCATATCGAGAAAACCTTTTTGGGCGCACATGCCTTGCCGCCGGAATATGCGGACGATGCGGATGGCTACATCGCGCTGATCGCCGGTGAGATGATACCGCGACTGTACGCGGAGCATTTGATCGATGCGGTTGACGCGTTTTGCGAAGGGATCGGCTTCAGCCCCGAACAGGTGAGTCGCGTGTTCCAGGCGGCGGCGTCGCACAACCTGCCGGTCAAGCTGCATGCCGAGCAGTTGTCGAACCTGCAGGGTGCGAGGCTCGCCGCCGAACACGGCGCGTTGTCGGCCGATCACTTGGAACATCTCGACGAGGCGGGGATCGGGGCGATGGCGCGGGCCGGCACCGTCGCCACGCTTTTGCCGGGCGCCTATTACTTCGTGAGGGAGACGAGGCGGCCGCCGGTGGACGGCTTGCGTGCGGCCGGCGTGCCGATCGCGATCGCGACCGACTGCAACCCCGGCACCTCGCCGATGACGTCGCTTCTGCTGGCGATGAACATGGCCGCCACGTTGTTTCGATTGACGGTGGAGGAGTGCCTTCTGGCGGTAACACGACATGCCGCGCGCGCGCTGGGGCTTGCCGGCGAAATCGGCACGATTGAGGCCGGACGTCGCTGCGACCTGGCGATTTGGGATATCGATCGTCCGGCGGAGCTGGTCTATCGCATCGGCTTCAACCCGCTTCATGCGCGCGTGTGGCGCGGACAATCGGAAGGACGCGCATGAGCCGACGCGAGAACAGCCGCGTGATACGCGCGGCGACCGGACCGGAACGCACGGCGAAGAGCTGGCTAACGGAAGCGCCGCTGCGGATGCTGATGAACAATCTCGATCCCGACGTGGCCGAGCGGCCGGAGGAGCTGGTCGTCTATGGCGGCATCGGACGCGCCGCGCGCGACTGGGAGAGCTACGACACGATCGTGGAGGTTTTGCGCCGGCTTGAGGACGACCAGACGCTTCTGGTGCAGTCAGGCAAGCCGGTCGGCGTGTTCCGCACGCACCCCGACGCGCCGCGCGTGCTGATCGCCAATTCGAACCTGGTTCCGAGATGGGCGACCTGGGAGCATTTCAACGAGCTCGATCGTCGTGGCCTGGCCATGTACGGCCAGATGACGGCGGGCTCCTGGATCTATATCGGCACGCAGGGCATCGTTCAGGGGACATACGAGACGTTCGTCGAGATGGGCCGGCAGCACTATGGCGGCGATCTTTCCGGACGCTGGCTGCTGACCGCAGGGCTGGGCGGCATGGGCGGCGCGCAGCCGTTGGCGGCGACGATGGCCGGCGCATCGTGTCTGGCGATCGAATGCCAGCCGAGCCGGATCGAGATGCGTCTACGCACCGGCTATCTCGACAGCAGCGCCAGCACGATCGACGAGGCGTTGGCGATCATCGGCCAGGCGCATGCGGAGGGACACCCCGTCTCGGTGGGGCTGCTGGGCAACGCGGCCGAGCTGCTGCCCGAGATGTTCAGGCGCGGCATCTGGCCCGATCTGCTGACCGATCAGACGTCGGCGCACGATCCGATCAACGGATATCTGCCGGCCGGCTGGACGGTGGCCGATTGGCTGGATGGGCGTGAGCGCGACCCGGAGCGTGTGGCCGCCGCCGCGCGGGAGTCGATGGCGGTGCATGTGCGCGCGATGCTCGATTTCAGGGCGGCGGGCGTGCCGACGGTCGATTACGGGAACAACATCCGCCAGGTCGCGAAAGATGAAGGCGTTGACGACGCTTTTGCGTTTCCGGGGTTCGTGCCCGCCTATATCCGGCCGCTATTCTGCCGCGGCATCGGCCCGTTCAGATGGGCCGCGCTGTCGGGCGACCCAGACGACATCTACAAGACGGACGCGAAGGTGAAGGAGCTGCTGCCGGACAACCCGGCTTTGCATCGCTGGCTGGACATGGCGCGCGAGAAGATAAGGTTTCAGGGCCTGCCGGCGCGCATCTGCTGGGTCGGGCTGGGCGACCGTCATCGGCTTGGTTTGGCGTTCAACGACATGGTGGCGTCCGGCGAGTTGGCGGCGCCGATCGTGATCGGCCGCGATCATCTGGATAGCGGCTCGGTGGCCAGCCCAAATCGCGAGACGGAGGCGATGCTGGACGGCAGCGACGCCGTCTCCGACTGGCCGCTGCTGAACGCGCTGCTCAACACGGCGTCGGGTGCGACCTGGGTTTCCCTGCATCATGGCGGCGGCGTCGGCATGGGCTATTCGCAACACGCCGGCATGGTGATCGTGGCCGACGGCACGCCGGAAGCAGCACGGCGGCTGGCGCGGGTGCTGTGGAATGACCCCGCCAGCGGAGTCATGCGCCATGCCGACGCCGGATACGATCTGGCACTTGCGTGCGCCCACGACCAGAGATTGGACCTGCCAGGGCTGAATTTGTAAAGGTTCTTGGCAAGGAAGAAAATTCTTCTTTTCTGAAGAAAAGAAGCAAAAGACTTTTACTTATTAGGAGATGATGAAACATGCGTGTCGAGAAGGATGCGATGGGGGCGTTGCCTGTGCCTGAGGAGCGGCTTTGGGGGGCGCAGACGCAGCGGTCGATCCAGAATTTCCCGATCGGCACGGATCGGTTTCGCTTTACCCGTCCGTTGATCCGGGCCATGGGCGTGCTGAAAAAGGCGGCGGCGCTTGCCAATGGCGAATTGGGTGAGCTGCCGGCGGAGCGAGTCGATCTGATCGTGCGCGCAGCGCAGGAGGTGATCGATGGCACGCTCGACGACGAGTTTCCGCTCGTCGTGTTCCAGACCGGGTCGGGCACGCAGACCAACATGAACGCCAACGAGGTGATCGCCAATCGCGCGATACAATTGGCCGGCGGCGTGGTCGGCAGCAAATCGCCGGTGCATCCGAACGACGATGTGAACCACAGCCAGTCCAGCAACGACACGTTCCCGACGGCCATGCATATCGCGTCCGTCGAGGAAATCGAGCACAGGTTGTTGCCCGCGGTGGCGCAGCTGCGGGCAACGCTGCAGGGGAAAGCCGAGGCGTTCGCGGGGGTGGTGATGATCGGCCGCACTCATCTTCAGGACGCGACACCCGTGACACTCGGTCAGGTGATCGGCGGCTGGGTCGCGCAACTCGATGGGGTGGTGCGCAGCATACGCGCCGAGTTGCCGGGATTGTACGAGCTGGCGATCGGCGGCACGGCGGTCGGCACCGGGTTGAACGCGCATCCGCAGTTCGGCGCCCGGGCCGCACATCATATCGCGGTAAAAACGGGCTTCCCCTTCGTGAGCGCACCCGACAAGTTCGCGGCCCTATCGGCGCACGATGCGATGGTCACCGTCAGCGGCACGTTGCGCACGCTGGCGGGCGCGCTGATGAAGATCGCAAACGACGTGCGCTGGTACGCGTGCGGGCCACGTGCCGGCTTCGCCGAGTTGCGGATTCCCGAGAACGAGCCCGGAAGCTCGATCATGCCAGGCAAGGTCAACCCCACACAGTCCGAAGCGCTGACCATGGTGGCCGTGCAGGTTTTCGGCAACGACGCGGCGGTGGCGTTTGGCGGTAGCCAGGGCAATTTTCAGCTCAACGTGTTCAAGCCGGTGATGCTGCACAACCTGCTGGAGTCGGTGGCACTGCTGTCGGATGGGATGCGCGCGTTCGATGTCGGTTGCGCACAGGGGATCGAGCCCAACGAGCGCAGGATCGCGGAGAACGTGTCCAACTCGCTCATGCTGGTCACCGCACTGAACCCGCATATCGGTTACGAGAAATCGGCGCAGATCGCGCTGAAGGCGCATCGCGAGGAGACGTCGCTGAAGGAGGCAGCCCTGGCGCTGGGTTATGTGAGCGCAAACGATTTCGACTCATGGGTGGAACCAGCCGCGATGACCGGTCCGCTCGCGACATAGACAAAAGTCTTTTGCTTCTTTTCTTCAGAAAAGAAGCGCTTGCCTACCCTTTCTCCGCCAACGCAAAAACCGACAACCCACCCACACGGTTCCAAGCAAAAACCGGCAACTCAACCCGGCAGATCGCCGAGAGCATCGCGTTCAACGCGGCCGGTTGCGGCTTGAGGTCGGATTTCGGTTCGCGCCCGCCCGGCAGCAGCCGCTTTCCGAAGCGCACGGCGGCCGCAAGCGGCAGGGTCAGGCCGAAATAGTAGCTGCTGGCGAGGCGGCGCAGGCCGGTGCGCGCGACGAGCGCGTCGACCTCGCGCACCGTGTAGCGGCGATAATGGTCCAGGAACACGTCGTGCCCGCTCCACATCCAGCGATGCGCGGGGACGGTGATCAGGAAGCGTGTGCCGGCTGGCACGCGGGCTGCGTACTCGGCCAGCAAGGCCGTGTCGTCCGGCACGTGTTCCAGCACATCCATCATCAGCACCAGGCCGCCCGCGAAACGGTCGACGCGGTGCACGAAACGGATCGGTTTTCCGCCGTGCAACTCGTCATGTTCGGCGGGGTAGTTGGGATCGACGCAGACGGCGCTGGCGGCCGGCGTGTGGTCCAGCAGGTGCCGGGCGAAAAAACCCGAGCCGGCGCCGACATCCAACACCTGGTCGAACCCCGTGCCGTGCAACATGCGGCGCATGGCTGCAGCCTTCGCGCGATAGTACCAGTGGTCGTCGGCCCGCCCATCCAGCAGCGCCAGTTCCTTAAGGTCCACGTGCCTCGTCCGGGTCGGCCGGCGGCGGATAGACCCCTTCCAGCAGGTAGATCGGGCGCTGCTTGGTTTCCACGAACAACCGGCTGACATACTCGCCGATCATGCCGAGCGAGACGAGGTTGGCCGCGGTGGAGAACAGCAGCACGATGATCAGCGAGGCGTAGCCTGGCACGTCCGTTCCCAGCAGCAGCACGCGCAGCGCAATAAAGGCGGCGTAGGCCAGGGCGCCCAGCGCGATGGCGGCGCCGAAATACGTCCAGACCCGCAACGGCGCAGTCGAAAAGCTGACGATGCCGTCGAGCGCGAAATTCCACAGCCGCCAATAGTTCCAACTGCTGCGCCCATGCAGCCGCGCCGGCCGGATATAGGGGACGGCGACCGATGGAAAACCGACCCACGCGAACAGGCCTTTCATGAAGCGCCCGCGCTCCGGCAACTGGCGCAGGGCGGCGATGACACGGCGGTCGATCAGCCGGAAATCGCCGACATTGTGCGGTATGGGTGTGGCCGACATGCGGTTGAACACGGCGTAAAACAGGCCGGCCGTCACCGTCTTCAACCGCCCGTCGCCGTCACGGCTCTGGCGCAGGCCATAGACCACGTCGTAGCCGTCCCGCCAGAGCTGGACGAACGCGCCCAGCAAGTCCGGCGGGTCCTGCAGATCGACATCGATCAGCACGGCGGCGTCCCCGCGTGCGTGGTCCAGCCCCGCCGTCATCGCCGCTTCCTTGCCGAAATTGCGGGAGAAGTTCAGCACCGTGAGGTTCGGCCGCGTCCTGGCGTGCAGCATCAGTCGGTGCAGCGTGGCGTCGGTCGAACCATCGTTGACGAAGATGATCTCGAACCGCACGCCTGCCTGCGACAAGGCCGGGGTGATCTGGTCCAGGAACGGTCCGACTGCCTCCATCTCGTTATAGACGGGAACGACGAGGGAGATCAGCGGGTCGGCCGGGCGCGGCCTGGCCGTGACCGCAAGGCGGGACGGCTCGGCCGCGCCGGCAAACCGGTCCAGGCCAGACGTATCAGGCATGCGCGCGGGGCTGGGCAGGAATGGCTCGGTCTCCTTGAGAGAAGACTCCTAGCACAGGACCAGATTGTTCGCCTAGCGTATCAGGCCGGTGAGCGGGCTGGACGGGTCGGCACCCATGCGGCGCGGCATGCGGCCGGCCAGATGCGCATCTCGCCCGGCGCGCACGGAAGCGGCCATGGCGCGGGCCATGCGGACCGGGTCGCCCGCATGGGCAATGGCCGAGTTCAGCAGCACCGCGTCGCAGCCGAGTTCCATCGCGATGCACGCGTCCGAGGCGGTGCCTACGCCCGCATCGACCAGCACCGGCACGGTGGCCTGCGCCTTGAGGATGGAGATCATGGCCGGATTCTGCAGCCCCAGCCCGGACCCGATCGGCGCGCCCAGAGGCATGATGGCGACACAGCCCATCTCTTCCAGCCGCTTGGCGGCGACCGGGTCGTCGGCGCAGTACACCATCACCTCGAACCCGTCATCGATCAGCGCGCGCGCCGCCTCGAAGGTCGCGGCCATGTCCGGGTAGAGGAAGGGCGGCGGTCCCAGCACCTCGAGCTTGACGAGGTTCCAGCCGCCCGCCTCGCGCGCCAGGCGCAGCGTGCGAACGGCGTCGTTCGCGGTGAAGCACCCGGCGGTGTTGGGGAGGTAGGTGTAGCGTGCAGGGTCCACGTAATCCTGCAGCATGGGCGCCGACGCATCGGACAGGTTCACGCGCCGCACGGCGACCGTCACGATCTCGGCGCCCGAGGCGTCGAGTGCGGCGGCGGTCTGTTCGAGGTCCCTGTATTTGCCGGTGCCCACGATGAGGCGCGAGGAGAACCGTCGGCCGGCCACTTCCCAGGTGTCGTCCAGCGTGGGGGTGAAATCCGGAGTAGTGGGGGAATGCGTGTCCATCGATGTCAGCCGCCCCCGATGAAGTGGACTATTTCCAGCCGGTCGCCCTCGGCCAGGCAGGTTCGCGCGTAGAGGGAGCGTGGCACGATCGCCTGGTTGCGCTCCACCGCCACCTTGCGCGTGTCCAGCCCCAACCCGGCCAGCAGGGCCGCCACATCGAGATCGGCGGCCGCCGCGTGCGGGTGGCCGTTCAGGATCACCGTGATACCCTGTGTTCCGCTCATCCGTCCCTCCGCCGGCATGACCCGGATCAGGTGAAGGGTCATCGCCGTCGCGAACTCTCAGCCCTGACGGGCT
This sequence comes from uncultured Acetobacteraceae bacterium, assembly GCA_964252425.1. GTDB lineage: Bacteria > Pseudomonadota > Alphaproteobacteria > Acetobacterales > Acetobacteraceae > BOG-908. The sequence continues at coordinate 6,882 of CAXUNK010000004.1, read as the reverse complement.
CCCCTCGGTGGGGAGCAAGATTGGACGAGGGCAGGGGCGAGTCAAGTTGGCCGCGCCGGCGATGGTGAGCGCCCGCCCCCAATCCGCTTGACTCGGCCAGGGGGCGCACCCTAGAAACCTGCCTCCCCGGCGGGACCGGCTTTGCCCGGACAACGCCGGAACCGCCCGTCGCGAACCGCAGAGATCGAACAAAGTCCCATGGCGAACACTGATTCGGCGCGCAAGCGCATACGGCAGAACACGGTCAGGACTGCCCGCAACGCCGCCCGCAAGTCGCGCATGCGAACGTTCGTCAAGAAGGTCGAGGCGGCCATTGCCAGCGGCGACCGGGATGCCGCCAATCTCGCCTTGCGTCACGCACAGCCGGAGATGCAGCGTGCGGCCGGCAAGGGCGTGATCCACCGCAACACCGTGGCGCGCAAGCTTTCCAGGCTCAGCGCCGCCATCAAGCATATCGCGACCGTCTAGGCGCGACCGGGCCGCACCATCCGGCGGCAGCGCCCTTGCGCCTGCTGCTGGATCATTTTGATCCACGGTTCGCCGTGGTGCTCGGCCCCGGCAAGTTGCCGGCACAATATTGTGTCTGGCGGCTAACTAATAAAACTCTCATTACTTGACCGGCTGATGCCGGCATTAAATATCGTTTGCCATCTGCGCCGATTGGACCTAGGTTTTTCTTGCCGGCGCCTGCCGGGTCTTGCCGAAACGGATAGATCGCTTGGGGACGGCCTAGTGCCGGAAGCTGAGACATGTCCGGACACGACCGCCACTCGAGACACTGGGGAATGTCATTTGAGATCCGGCGACACGCACCGCAAGGATGTGCAATCCTTTCCGCTGGGAGCCGCGTCTTGAGCGCGCCGGCCGGTGCGGAAACACCGCAGGTGGCCATGCAATGGGCGCGCATACGCGGCCGGTTGCAGGCTGAGGTCGGCGATGTCGAATATCGCAGCTGGCTGAAGCAGATGACGCTGGCCGGGATCGATGGCGATGAGGTCACGGTGCACCTGCCCACGCGCTTTCTGCGCGACTGGGTGCGCACCCATTACGGCGATACGGTCACGAAGCTGTGGCAGCAGGAAAACCCGTCCGTGCAGCGCGTCGAGATCCGTGTGGGCGGCCGACCGGCGACCGGACTTGCCGAAAGCCTGGCCGCACCCCCGGCCCCCGCGGCGCCGCTGCCCGCACCGCCGCGTCATGCGGCCGCGAGCAACGGCCACGCGCGTGAGGAACTGTCGGTGGCGCTGGACACGCGCTTCACCTTCGACAGCTTCGTCGTCGGCAAACCCAACGAATTCGCCTATGCCTGCGCGCGCCGTGTGGCGGAGGATCCGGGCCGCAAGGAATTCAACCCGCTATTCCTCTACGGCGGCGTCGGGCTGGGCAAAACGCACTTGATGCACGCGATCGGGCTGGAACTGGCCAGGCGCGCGGACGCGCAGGGCGGACAGCGCACGCACACCACCGTCGCCTACATGTCGGCCGAAAAGTTCATGTATCGGTTCATCACCGCGCTGCGCTCGCAACAGACGCTGGAATTCAAGGATCAGCTCCGCTCGGTTGACGTGCTGATGATCGACGACCTGCAATTCCTGATCGGCAAGGACAACACGCAGGAGGAGTTCTTCCACACCTTCAACGCGCTGATCGACCAGGGCAAGCAGATCGTGGTCAGCGCCGACAAGTCGCCGTCTGACCTGTCGGGCATCGAGACGCGGCTGCAGACACGGCTCAATCACGGCATGGTGGCCGACCTGCATGCTACAACCTATGAGCTTCGCATTTCGATCCTTGAGGCGAAGGCCGCGCGCGCCGGCGTCACCGTCCCGTTCCGCGTGCTGGAGTTCCTGGCGCACAAGATCACGTCCAACGTGCGCGAGCTGGAAGGCTCGCTCAACCGCCTGATCGCACATGCGGGGTTGTTCAACCGTCCGGTCACGCTCGAGACCGCGCAGGAGGTTCTGCACGACGTGTTGCGCGCGCACGACAAACGCGTGACGATCGACGAGATCCAGCGCCGCGTGGCCGAGCACTACAACATGCGCATCGGCGACATGGTCAGCGCGCGCCGCGCCCGCGCGGTCGCCCGGCCGCGCCAGGTGGCGATGTTCCTGGCCAAGCAGTTGACCAGCCGGTCGCTTCCGGAGATCGGCAAGAAGTTCGGCAACCGCGACCACACGACGGTCATGCACGCCTGCTCACGTGTTACCGAGCTGATGGGCACAGATAGCGGTTTTGCCGAAGACGTCGACCTGCTGAGAAAGATGCTCGAGAGCTGAGTGGCAGCCGCATGGCTCCCGATCGGGTGAGTTCGCCCGATCGGGAGTGATGCCTCATCCCCGATAACGCGTGGCCCTGACTTGAGCGTTGCCCACGAGGCCGCCCATGGGAGAGACGCCCGAGGCGCCCGGGAAAACCGTCGCCAGTTGGTCAGGCGTCAATTGCAGATGGTCCTGCAGGACGCCCATGATGATCGAACGTATGTCGGTGGTCGGCGCCAGGTCGCGTCCCTGGTAGAGGTTGTTCAGCCCCGGCCATTGCGAGATCACCTGACCGCCGGCCACCGCGCCCCCGGCCAGGAACATGGCGAAGGCCGTGCCGTGATCGGTACCAGCGCACCCGTTCATGTAGGCGGTGCGGCCGAACTCGGTGATCGTCATGACGACCGTGTTGGCCCATGTGCTGCCGCAGGCTGCCGCCAGCACGCCGATGGAGGTGTCGATGTCCGACAGCAGCGGCTGCAGGCGGGCCACCTGAGACGTGTGGGTGTCCACGCTGTTGGTGGTCTCCACAAGGGCTACGGCCGGACCGCCGCTGGCCGAGATGAAGACGCCTGCAGCCTGCATGGCCGCCTGTAGTGGCGAGGCGGTCTGGCCCTTGTTGCCGGCCAGCCAGGCCTGCAACTGTTGGCGTTCATTGAAGCCGGATTGGATGGGACCCCCGATCAGCGGATCGGGCGCGCCCAGTGTCTCGACGAGCGCAGCCAGGGTGTTGGGAGTGGGAGCCGCACCGTTATGCACCCAGGAGCCGATCAGCGGCAGGCCTGACGCGTTGGCCGGCCCCTGTGCGATCGGCGGCATGGCCGAGCCGAGCACCATGCCGGCCTCGACCCCACCCTGGACGGTCGGCAACAGGCTGGCGAGCCGGTTCATCCAGCCGCTGCTGGCGGTTCCGAGCTCGCCCGCCTGAAGCGCGCCCTGATCGGCGAAATGGCTGCGGGAGGCGAGAATGCCGCCCACCGCGTGAACGGCCAGCATCTGCCCGCTCTGGTAGAGGGAATAGAGGTTGGGCAGGGCCGGGTTGAGGCCGTAGAACCCGCCCAGATCCAGCATGCCGCCCGGCTGACTCACGGCGGGCGGCACCAGGGCTGGGCGCAGGCTGGCCAGCATCGGGTCGCCATACGGGACGACCGCGGATAATCCGTCGAGCCCGCCCAGCACGTTGAGGATCACCAGGCGCTGCGGAAACAAGACGCCGGCACGTGCCGGCCGGAACCGGGCGAGGCTGAGCGCGGCACCCATGCCGCCCAGCGCGGCGCGGCGTGTCAGTATCGGGCCGCCCGGAAAGCTGTGCGGCGCGTTGATGGGGGAATGGCTATGTCCGTGCATCTCAGCGCCTCTGAAAATCGGGTGAGCAGAACAGGATCGTCAGCTTGTCGTGCGTTTTGGTGACGCGTCCGAGCATGGCCGTGGTCGCCGGGTTGATCAGCGCGCCCAGCGCGGTGTTTGCGGTGGCGTTCGGATCGACGTTGCCGAAACGCGCGCAGATCAGGTTGATCCAGTTGGTGCGCAGCATCATCTGCGCCGGCGACGCCCAGTCGGCGCCCAGGTCCGAGTACCCGTTCGGAAAAGTGGGTTGCCAGACCGCCTGCCCGAGCGAGGCCACGTCGCTGGCGACCGTCGCCGGGTTGGCCGCGACCGAGCGGTAGGCGGCGAGCGCGAAATCCTGCGGGTTGCGGAACTTCGTCTGCGGCATCCAGGGGCTTGTAAGGCCGATGATCGCCGCGTAGGCGGCCGACAAGCTGCCGCCGCTGTTCGACAGGGCCGTCACCACGGCAGCCACGTCGTTCGGGTCCGGCGTGTCGCTGCAGAAATGCTCGACCAGCTTGGTCGCGATATGTGCGTAGGTCAGCGGGTGCGTGCCGAGGTATGTCAGCGCCTCATAGGCGTCGAACAGGGTGCCCGGGTAGGCCTGACCCAGCATCGTCTGCGCACCGGGCTGGTGCAGGTCGGCGCTGACGATGAAGCCCTGCGTCGGGCCGGTGTAGCTGATCGTCCAGCCGGTCAGCATGTAGGCCAGCGCGTCCACGTCCGCCTGGGTGTAACCGGCAGCCAGGCCCACGGTGAACAATTCCAGCGTCTCGCGCGCGAGGTTCTCGTTGATGCCGGCGCCGGTGGCGAGGCCGCGCTGGCTTTGCGGTCCGATCGAGACGTCGTTGTTCAGCGAGGACAGCATCGCCGGATGCTGCATGACGGCCAGCAGCATGTTGACGAAAGTGTCGGTCACGTAGGGCCGGATCGCCTCGCGCACGAAAGATCCGGAGCAGGTCTGCGTCACCGAACTCGCGCTGCCGAGTATGGCGAAATGATTGGCCCAGAACCGCACCAGCCGTTCGCGAAACGGGGTGGCCGTCGAGATCGATGCGATCAGCGATGCCTGTTGCTCATTGCTGAAGCGCTTGTTGACGGCGGTTTGCGCGGCGGTGCGCTGCGGTGTATGGGCGGGCGCCGCATTCAAAGTGGCGACCAGACCGAGGCCGTTGGCCGTGGTGGGTGATGCATAAGCAAGCGGATCGGTCCCGGTGAGCTGCCCGTTCAGCCATGCGATCGGGTCGGGTGGTATGGCATCGTCCGGCCGTCCGCCGAGACCGAACCGATTGAAGGCTTGTGCCACCTGCGCAGGGATAATACCGACCGCGCTCATCTGAACCTCCTTGGATGTCACAACCTAAAGTAGCAGCGCGGAGCTGTGTAGCGGCGTGGGAAAAGCTATGTCAATCAAAATCGTTCTCATATTGCAACGTAAAGATCGCTCTCGTCGATGCGGCAACCTCACCGAACCCGCAATCTCATTACGTTATCGACACTCATAGGCCGAGCAGGCGACCAGCGCCAACGCGAATGATCAGCCGCACGTGCCGTTACAGAACGGAAATGAGATTCCGGAACGACTACCGGTCGGCCGGTTTGATGCGGGCGGGACGTCTCGAAATCAAAACAGTCCCGAGGACGATCAGCGCAAGCAACGCCACTGCGCCGCCGATCGCGGCTGGCCTGCGATGGTGTATCTGCGCCCGCGTCTCCAGCCAGGCCAGGCGCGCAGGCGTCTTCCACGCATCGGCAAAGTCGGGCGCCGGACAGCCATGCCCGAAATGGCGCGCGAAGCTGACCCTGGCGCCGGTCGTGGCGTAGAGGCGGTAGAGCGTAGCAGCACGCGCGGCGTCTCCCACGCCAAGGCTCCACCCGGCCGCGGTGCACAACACGGCGGCATAGGCCTGGCTGCGTGGCGGCAGATCGCGTGCGGCGTCCATGGCGCGGTCGATCGCCAGGTAACGGTAATGGAAGCGCAGATCGGGCCGGGCGCGGCTGGCGTCGAAGCGTATGGCCTCTGCATGGGTCGCCCCGTTCTCCGGCTGGGCGAAGGGACCGCCCGGGCCGGGGCCGAGCCAATCCTCGAACTCGCCGTTGACGAAGGCCTGGTCGGGTTCCTCCTCCGTGCCCATCAGCTCCATGCCGTGGCCGCGCAACAGCGTGGCGGCGGTCCAGTAAGCCCGCGCCCGGTCGATGGCCCAGAACGCATCCTGTGCCCTGCGCTGGGCCACATCCAGACGTGTCGCGTCCGGCCTGGGATCGTAGGCGTCCTGACCGCTTGCCGGCGCGAAGTAGGACAGCGCGTCGCCGATACGGCCGTCCCGGACCAGCCGGCGGGCGAGCAGGTCACGCAGGCTGCGTGACGGCGCGAACGCGTTCCGTCCATCCCCAGGCGCCGACGCCGGCGGTGCGGCATCGGGTGGCGCGTGCCGGTCGACGAAGCGGCGCAGCTCGTCGGTCGTCAGCACGCGTTCGGCCAGATAGGCGAAATCGCCCCAATAGGCGCCAGCCGCCGGCCACAATATCTCGGCCGCCTGCCAGAAATCCCCATCGCCCAGCATGGCGACCGACGTCTCGCCGCGCAGCAACGTGGCACTCGATGGCTCGAGCGCGGTCTGCGCCGGCGCCGTCTGTGCGGCGTGCAGGGCGGCGGCGAACAGCTTCGTCGCGTCATCGCCCGATTGCAGGGCGAGCTTGGCGCGCAGCCACAACGAGAGCGGGGTCGCACTTCGTGCGGCCAGGTCGCGCGCCGCGTCCATGTCGCCGAGCCGGTAGGCCAAGGCCGCCAGCCGGTCGGTCTCGGCTGGCTTCGGCTGGGCGCGCACGGCGGTCAGCAGCGCCTTCAGCCTGCCGGTATCGAGGTTGTCGGGCGGCCAGAACCCGTCCACGCCGAAGTTTGGGTCGTCGGCGTTGCCGATCCATTGGTGGTGCAGGTAGTCGCCCGTCAGCCCCAGCGCGTGGATTACCAGAAGTCGTTGCACGAGCGGGTCGGCGGCCAGCGCGGGCAGCATGTCCGGATGGCTCTCGGCGCGCTCGGCCACCATGCGCAACGACTGCACCGCCTCATCGGAGCCGTCGGCTGCCTGCTCGGCATACAGCGCCACGGCGCCAGGGTAGTCCGCCCTGCCCAGTCTCAGGCGCGCCTGCTCGCCCAGGCTGGCGACGCCCAGCCCCAGCGGGTCCGGCGCGCCATGGGCCACGCGGTCGCGCACCGCGGCAAAGGCCAGCTCGGCTTCCGCCGGGTCGCCCGAACGGGCGGCGACGCGGCCCAGCATATACTGCGCCCAGACAA
>CAXUNK010000003.1:41904-42352 GCA_964252425.1 uncultured Acetobacteraceae bacterium | reverse complement strand
ATGTCATCCTGCACTGGTCCTCGCATGTGGCGTGCGCCCAAACGCCGGAGCCGGTGCACCAGATGCGCGTGGGCGTGCGCCGGCTCCGCTCCGCGCTGACCGTGTTCCGCCGGGCGCTGGCGCCGGAGGGCGCGCCATGGCTGGACCAGATGGCGGGCGGGCTGAAGACACTGGCGGCGCGGCTGGGCGCGGCACGCGATTGGGACGTGTTCCTGACCGAGACAGGGGCCGAGCTGGGCCGGAGTTTCGCGGGCGACCGCCGTGTGTCCGGGTTGCTGGCCGCGGCCGGGCGCCGCCGCGTGACCGCCTATGCCGAGTTGCGCGCGTTGACCGAGGCGCGGGAGTGGCCGGGCTTCGAACTCGCCCTGGCGCTGGTGCCGGCGACCCGGCCCTGGCAGGCCGCGTCCGCGGACGAACACGGCGGCGTCCTGGCCGCGCCTATACGTGG
>CAXUNK010000003.1:0-41894 GCA_964252425.1 uncultured Acetobacteraceae bacterium | reverse complement strand
TCCTGACGCAGGCGGACGCCCTGCACGCGATGCCGGACGACCAGCTTCACGAGGTGCGGAAACAGGTCAAGAAACTGCGCTACGCCACCGAGTTCTTCGCGCCCCTGTTCCCCGAAAAGCAGGTCCGCAAATATCTGCCCAGGCTGGAGCGGCTGCAGGCCGTGCTCGGCCGGGTCAACGACCGGGCGGTGGCGGCCGGGCTGCTCGCGCAGTTGGGCGGCGGCGCCGACCGCGCCTTCGCCTGCGGTGTCGTGCTGGGCTTCGCCGCCTGCCGCGCGGATGACTCCCGCGGCGAGGTCGCGCATGCCTGGGACAAGTTCAGGCGCGCCGCACCCTTCTGGGACTGACGACTGCCCCAAGCCCCGCGGTCATGCTGCGGGTGCGAAGGTTGCGTTGGCAGGATCGCGGCCTTTATGGTGCGGGGCGGCCTCATGCCTGCCGCACTCTTCACAGCGTGGGCAGGCCCCGCGCCATCCACAGGATCGTTCATGAGCGGCACTGCTCCCGGCTCCGTCACCCTCAGCCTCGAGGGCTCCGATCACACGCTCAAGCTGCCGCTCATCCCCGGCACGATCGGCCCGTCCGTGTTCGACATACGCAAGCTGTATCCGGAGCTGGGCGTTTTCACCTACGACCCGGGCTACGGCGGCACCGCGGCGTGCGAGAGCCGCATCACCTATATCGACGGCGACGAGGGCGTGCTGCTGCATCGCGGCTACCCGATCGACCAGTTGGCCGAGCAGTCCACCTTCCTGGAAGTCGCCCACCTGCTGCTGAACGGCGAGCTGCCGACCCGGGCGGAGCTGGCACAGTTCGAGCACGGCGTGATGATGCACACGATGGTGCACGAGCAGCTGCGCCAGTTCTACAACGGGTTCAGGCGCGACGCGCACCCGATGGCGGTGATCTGCGGCGTGGTCGGTGCGCTGAGTGCGTTCTATCACGACAGCCTTGACATCAACAACGAGGACCACCGGCGCATAAGCGCCTTCCGCCTGATCGCCAAGGTGCCCACGATCGCCGCCTGGGCCTATAAATATTCAATCGGCCAACCGTTCATGTACCCGCGCAACGATCTCGGCTACGCGGAGAACTTTCTCTACATGATGAACGCGGTGCCGGCCGAACCCTATCACGTGAACCCGGTTCTGGCACGCGCCATGGACCGCATCCTGATCCTGCATGCCGACCACGAGCAGAACGCATCGACCAGCACCGTACGCCTGGCCGGATCGACGGGCGCCAACCCGTTTGCCTGCATTGCGGCCGGGATAGCGAGCCTTTGGGGTCCCGCGCATGGCGGCGCCAACGAGGCGGTGCTGAGGATGCTCGGCGAGATCGGGCACAAGGACGCCATCCCCGATTTCATCGCCAAGGTGAAGGACAAGAACAGCCATGTGCGGCTGATGGGCTTCGGCCACCGCGTCTACAAGAATTACGACCCGCGCGCCAAGATCATGGAGCGCACCTGTCACGAGGTGCTCGACGAGCTCGGCATCAAGGACGATCCCCTGTTGGATCTGGCTTTGGAACTGGAGCGCATCGCGCTGCACGACGAGTATTTCGTCAGCAAGAAGCTGTATCCGAACGTCGATTTCTATTCAGGTATCATTCTGAAAGCGATGGGCATCCCCACCAGCATGTTCACCGTGCTGTTCGCCGTCGCCCGCACCGTCGGCTGGGTCAGCCAATGGAAGGAGATGATCGAGGACCCCTTGCAGCGTATCGGTCGCCCGCGTCAGGTCTATATCGGGCATGCGCAGCGCGACTACGTTCCGATCGACGGGCGGACGTCGTAGGAGGAAGAAAGGCCTTCTTTTTCGAGAAAAAGAAACAAAAAGCTTTTGCTCTGTCCGCCTGCATCAACGCTCGTAACGATTCTGCCAGAGCGGTCCTGGCAGAACCTGCGCGAGCACTATGGCAGGCGTGGGAGCAGAAGTTTTTTGGTCCTTTTTTTCAAAAAAGGACTGCTTGCTTCAACGTGCGTCAGGCGCGCTTCGGCACCGGCGTGCGCCAGCTCGACCGCGTAAGCTGAAGCAGCGGTTGTTCCACCAGACGCGACATGGCCACACCTCCGGCCAGCGCCGCGGTGGCAAGCAGCACGAACAGCAGCACGCGTGGCGCCGACGCGGCGCCGCCGCTTGACAGCAGCATCTGCCACAACGTGCCGATGAAGACGAACTGGAACAGATAGATTGAATAAGACGCCTGTCCGATGCCGCGCAGCCAGCCCGGCACCGACAGCCTGCCGTCACGTTCTGCCGCGGCCAGCCCCAGGATCAGTAGGCAGGCGGGCAGCCCGTAGGCGAAACGCGCTGCCGTGCCGTAGCCGTACAGCAGGCCGGCGCTCTCCATCAGGTAAGCCGCACAGAACGCCGTGGCCGCGACGCCGGCGAGCAGGCCGGGCCGCCTCACCCGGACCCCGCCCAGCAACCAGGCCCCCGACAAGCCCATCAGGAACTCCAGGCTGTACACGCTGCCCAATGCGGACGGCATGGCCAGCGCCGTGACACCGGCGGCCTGCAACGCGGAGACGGTTTGCCACAGCAGCAACAGCGCCAGGCCCGCGCGGAGGTTGACGATCAGCACCGCGAAGATGGCGTAGAACACCATCTCGAACTCGAGCGTCCAGGCGATGCCGAGCACGGGTTCGCGAACGCTCGGCAACAGGGCGGCCGACCACAGCAGATGCGCCACGCTCGGCGGGGCATGACGCATCGTGGTCATCACGACAGTCAGCGCGAGCGCCACCCAGTAGAGCGGGAAGACGCGGTTCAGCCGCCGGCCCGCGTAACGCGTCAGCCGGCCGGGACGCCCGATATCGCTCCGGTGCACGTGGAGGATGATGAAGCCGCTGATGACGAAGAACAGGTCCACGCCGGCGTGACCGGCCTGGAACGCCCGTATCAGGCCCGGAGCATGGAAGATCTTATCGAGATGCCGCGCGGTATGGGAGAACACCACGCCCACCGCGGCCAGGCCTCGCAGCGCCTCGATGCCGTAAAGCCGGCCCGGTCGGGGGGCCAGGCTGCTTGCGTCTAGCGGGTCATCGCTCATCCTGGCAGTCGCACCCGTTGGTGGTGCGTGGGTCGCCGCGAACGACATGATGGTCGATCCATTCGGCCACCAGCGCGCGCGCCTCGCTCAGCCCCGCCTCGGGGTGGTGGATGCGATAGAGGGTCGTGCAGCTCTGAAAGGCCGCCATGTCGTTGGTGCCCGCGCGCCGCAGTTCGCGGTAGGCGGTCACCACGGCGCGTTCGCAGCGGCGTCCGATCTCAGCCAACGTGCAGTGCCCCTCAGTTAAGAATCGCTCGCAATCGCCACGTAATCTAGTGCGATCGGGCGAAAGCCGCAACCGCTCCACCGTCTCGCGGACGCCGGGCGGTCAGGCCAACCCTTCTGTTTTCCGGAAAACCAGGGCCTCATGGCCGCCCATGACCGCCGATATGCCAACCCGCCCGGCCGACCGCAGCCAGTTGCAGCAGATCATCGCCGATCTGACGGAGGGCGTCGTCATCGTCGAGCCGGATCGCAAGATCGCCTGGGCGAACGAGACCGCGCTGGCCTTGCACGGCATCACCAGGTTGGAGGAACTCGGCGGCACGGTCGCCGGCTATCGCGGCCGCTTCCTGCTCCGCTACATCAACAACGAACCGGTGCCGGCCGGCGAGTATCCGATGGACCGCCTGCTCGCCGGCGAGACGTTTGCCGAACTGGTCGTCGAGGTGAACCGGCGTGGCGATGAGCGCCGCCGCGTGCACCGGATACGCACCCTGATCATCACCGATGCCCGCAAGCAGCCGGATTGCTACGTGCTGATCGTCAACGACGACACCGAGCGCTTCAATGCGGAGCAGCGCTTCGAGCGGGCATTCGGCGCAAACCCCGCACCGGCGATCATCGTACGCCTGTCCGACATGCGCTACGTGAAGGTCAATCACGGCTTCATGGAAATGACCGGATACGATCGCGACGCGCTGATCGGCCGCTCGCTTCACGAGATCGACGTGTTGCGAGGGGCGGAGAAGCGCGACTTGGCGATACGGCGGCTGCATGCCGGCGAGACCATTCCGCAAATGGAGGGCTGCCTCACTCTGCCGGACGGGCGCGAGAAGATGGTGCTTTTGGGTGGCCAGCCGATCGAGATCGGCGACGCGGCCTGCATGTTGTTCACCTTCGCCGATCTGCACATGCGCCACCAGGCGCAACTCGCTCTGCGCGCGAGCGAGGAGCGGTTCGCCAAGGCGTTCCGTATGGCGCCGGGACCGATGGCCATCCTCGCCCTCGACGGCTTGCGCATCATGGATGTCAACGACGCGTTCACCACGGCCACTGGCTGGCGGCGCGAGGAGGTGATGGGGCGCGGTCAGGCAGAACTGGAAGTCTGGGGGCAGGGCGAACCGCGCGAGGAACTCGAACGCCGCCTCAAGCACACCGGCAATCTGCGCAGCGTGGAGATACGGCTTCGCACCAAGACAGGCAGCGTGGGCGACTACCTGATGAGTGCGGAAGCCGTGGAGATCGGCGCCGAACGCTGCGTGCTGAGCGTGATGCTCGACATCACCGAGCGCAAGCAGACCGAAACGGCGCTGATGTCGGCCATCGAATCCGTGATGCAGGACACCTCGTGGCTGGGCCAGAAGATCGTCGAGAAACTGGCGGCCATCACCAGCACGGGGCGCAAATCGGGCGGCGGCCCGGAAGTGGCGATGCTGCCCGACCGCGCGCGCGAGGTGCTGGGTCTGATGGCGCAGGGCCTGACCGATGACGAGATCGCCACCGCGCTTTCGATCGCGCGCAACACCGTCCGCAATCACGTGTCGGTGATCTATCGCAAGCTCGGCATCGGAAAACGCAGCGCGGTCATCGTCTGGGCACGCGAACGCGGTTTGGGCGCACCCGGCAAGTCACGGACACCGAAGCGGAAAAGCCGCCGACTTGCGCCGCGCTAGTGCGAACGTCACGCCCGCCTAGTGCGAAACGACCCTGTCTGGACCAGCTAAATGCCTGAGAACGCTCACTAGATTTCTCGTGCCCGCATGACCTATTGCGGATCGGACTCACTGCAATCGCGTGAGCAGGCAACAGCGTAGGAGGATGCACTATGGACAAGGATCGTAGCGAAAGCGTGGCACACAAGGTCAAGGGTGTCGTCAAGGAAGCGGTCGGCCGCGTCACCGGCGACACCAAAACGCACGCCGAAGGCACTGCCGAGAAGCACGCGGGCAAGGTGCAGACCAATTTGGGCGGCGCCAAGGATGCAGCACACGAGACGCTGAGGCACTGACGTCACAGCCTGCGCACATGAGCGGGCGCTTGAAGTGCCTCCGGTCACAGCCGAGCCCAGTCACATCCAACCATGAAGGAGCCATCAGATGACGGACGAGACGATCGTTGCTGTCTATGACACGCCGGCACATGCCGAACTCGCAGCAGAAGACCTGAAGCAAGCCGGCGTGCCGGCGAACGCGATCAGCGTTCATAGCGCGAGCGGCAGCGTGATCGGCGACAGGATCACGCAGGCGCCGCGGGAACGGGGTTTTTGGGCAAACCTGTTCGGCGGTGAACCGGACCATGATGTTGACGTCTATCAGCGCAGCGTCGCCAGCGGATCGACCGTGGTGACTGTGCAGATCGCTGAAACGCAGGCCGCGACCGTGCTCGAAATCCTGAACGATCACCAACCTGTCGATCTCGACGAGCGCGCGGCGTCCTACGGTCTTGCGCAACCCGCCTCCGCTCCGATTGCCGGTCGGCGGGAAGGCGCCGCCATGGGCACACCGGCCAGCGCGGCGCTGGGCCGGGGCGAGACGGTGCAGCTTTCGGAGGAGCAGCTTTCCATCGGGAAGCGTGTCGTCAATCGCGGCACGACCCGCATCCGCCGTTTCGTCGTCGAGACGCCGGTGGAACAGCAGGTGACGCTGCGCGACGAGACGGTGACGGTGGAGCGCCGGCCGGCGGCCGGGCAGACCGCCTCCAACCCCAGCTTCACCGAGCAGAGTGTCGAAGTGCAGGCATTCGGCGAGGAGCCCGTGGTCAGCAAGAACGCCCGCGTGGTCGAGGAGGTCGTCATCGGCAAGCAAGGATCAGACCGCACGGAAACGGTGCGCGACACGGTGCGCCGCGAGGACGTCGAGATCACCAAGGCGGCCTCCGACACTGCGAGCGTTTCGGAGCGCGCGGCATCCCGCCCAGGGCCGCGACGCTAAAACCACCACATTCGTTTCAACTCGGGTAGCAAGGACACATCATGTCAATCATCGCATGGCTCATACTCGGTCTGATCGCCGGTTTCATCGGCAGCAAGATCGTCAACCGCACGGGTGAGGGCCTGGTGCTCGATATCGTGCTGGGCATCGTCGGCGCCGTCGTCGGCGGTTTCCTGTTCACCACCTTCGGCGCGGCGCCGGTGACCGGCCTCAACATCTACAGCATGGTGGTGGCCGTCGTCGGCTCCGTGGTCGTGCTGATGATCTACCACGCCGTGTTCGGCCGCCGCACAATCTGACTCAATCGGGCGACATAACACCCGCTCGCGCTGTCGCGGCCACGATCTCGGGCGCGGCAGCCGGGTGGAGGCGCACGAATTCGGGCGGGAACGCGATCCCTGCCCATGAGGTCGGTGGAGCGGAGAAGCCCCGCATGCTAGGACCATTTTGACGTCACGGCTGCCCTAAGCGGTCGGACGGCCAGGTGGGAGAATGCATGTCGCCGGTCCTTTCGGTTTCTGCCGTCACGAAGACCTACAAATCCGGTCAGATTGCACTCCACGAAATTGATCTTGAGGTGCAGAAGGGCGAGATATTCGCGCTGCTCGGCCCGAACGGCGCCGGCAAGACGACACTGATCAGCATCGTCTGCGGTCTGGTCTCAATGAGCTCGGGCCAGGTGCTCGTGGACGGGCATGATATCGTCAAAGACTATCGCTCCACCCGCGCCATGATCGGGCTCGTTCCGCAGGAGATCGCGCTCGACATCTTCGCGACCGTCGAAGACACGGTGCGCTTCAGCCGCGGCCTGTTCGGCAAGCCCGACGCGCCCGGCTACATCGAGCAGCTGCTGCGCGATCTCTCGCTGTGGGAGAAGCGCCGAACGCGCATCATCGAGCTGTCCGGCGGCATGAAGCGGCGCGTGCTGATCGCCAAGGCGCTGAGCCACGAGCCGGAGCTCCTGTTTCTCGACGAGCCGACCGCCGGTGTCGATGTCAATCTTCGCCGCGACACGTGGGAGCTGGTACGCCGGCTGCGCGGCCGCGGCGTCACGACGGTGCTGACCACGCATTATATCGAGGAGGCCGAGGAGATGGCGGACCGGGTCGGTGTGATCGACCGCGGCCGCCTCGTGCTGATCGAGGAGACGTCCGCCCTGATGCGCACGCTTGGCAAACGCCAGTTGAGCATCACGATGCAGCAGCCGGTCGAGGCCGTGCCGCCCGCGCTCGCCGGTTGGCCGTTGCGTCTGGAAGATGGCGGCGAGCGGCTGGTCTATGATTTCGACGCGAACGCAGCCGATACCGGCATCTCCCGCCTGCTCCGCGAGCTCGGTGCCGCGGGCATCGACTACAAGGATCTCGAAACCAGCCGAAGCTCGCTCGAGGACATCTTCGTCGGTGTGCTGGAAGGCCAGTCGTGAGCGGCTTGAACCTGCCAGGCATCTGGGCGATCTACCGTACGGAGATGGCGCGCACACGCCGGACCGTGTGGCAGAGCGTAGCCACCCCCGTGATCACCACCGTTCTCTACTTCATCGTCTTCGGCGGCGCGATCGGGTCGCGCATGCAGCAGGTCGGCGGCGTCGGCTATGGCGCGTTCATCGTGCCTGGGCTGATCATGCTGACCCTGCTGACCCAGGGTATCTCGAACGCGTCGATCGCCATATACTTCCCGAAGTTCACCCGCACGATCTACGAACTTCTGTCGGCGCCGATCTCCAGCACGGAGGCGGTGCTGGCCTATGTCGGGGCGGCGGCCACCAAATCGGTGCTGATCGGCCTGATCATCCTTGCCACGGCCACGGTGTTCGTGCCGGTGCGCATCATGCACCCGGCTTGGATGGTGGCCTTCCTCGTGCTGACCGCAATCAGCTTCGCCCTGTTCGGGTTCATCATCGGCATCTGGGCCGAAAGTTTCGAGCAACTGGCGATCATCCCGTCCCTGGTCGTGACCCCGCTCACCTTCCTGGGTGGCGCGTTCTACTCGATCGACATGCTGCCGCAGCCTTGGCGAACGATCAGCCTGTTCAACCCCGTCGTCTATCTCGTCAGTGGGTTCCGCTGGAGTTTTTACGGTGTGGGTGATGTCGGCGTGGGCGCAAGCCTGTCGTTCGTGATCGTTCTTATGGCGTTTTGCCTGGTTCTGCTGTGGTGGATCTTCCGCACAGGCTACCGCCTCAAACCGTGAGCCGGAGAGAACGTGTCGGTCATGCGACCCTGCGTGGTGCTGTTTCTCGCGACCCTGCTTGCCGCCTGTGCGGGTGCCCGGCACGGATGTGTGCCAGCCGGCCTCTGGGTGTCGCCCGCCACGCTGCATCCTGTGGCAGATCCGGTGCCGGCCGCACGGTTCCGGCCCGTGGTTCTGCTTGGCGAGCGGCATGACAGCACCGCAGATCACGGCTGGGAGCTGGATACCGTCAAGCGGTTCTACGCCAGCCAACCCTCCATGGTGCTTGGGTTCGAGATGTTTCCTCGTGCGGCACAGCCGGCATTAGACGATTGGACCAGCGGGCGACTCTCCGAGGCGGCTTTCCTGCAAAGGACCGACTGGGCGCATGTCTGGGGTTTTCCGCCGAGCCTGTACATGCCGATCTTCCGCTTCGCGCGCGACCACCACATTCCCATGATCGCGCTGAACGTATCGCATCGCCTTGTGCACCGCACGGCGCAACAGGGTTTCTCCGCTGTGCCGCAAGCCGAGCGCGAGGGCGTGGGCGTGCCGGCGCCGCCCAGCGCCGCTTATCGCGCGGAACTGGCCGACGTGATGACGGGGCATGGCGGCCCGGCGATGACACCTTCCAGTCTGGACCATTTCATCGAGGCTCAGCTCCTGTGGGATCGTGCGATGGCCGAGGCGATCGCCGCACAACGCGCCCGCACTCCGGATCGGCCCATCGTGGCCCTGATGGGCGCGGGGCACCTTGAACACCGCTACGGCGTGCCGCATCAGCTCGATGCGCTGGGCCTTCACGACGCGTTGATACTGCTGCCGGCACACGAACTGTGCGCGCCGCCCGGCGGCGGCTTCGCCGACGCGCTCTACGCCGATTAGCCGACCTTGCGGCGGCGCCGCGCGCCAGCATGTCCTTTCAACAAACCGCAGGGCAGGGCGCGTGACGCAACTCGAACACCTGGATTGGCGTGCATTCGACAAGGCGGACCGCGCGCCTGACAGCCTGTTCTACGAACAGCCGCGCTTCGTCGAGCATATCGACCCTGGAGCCATCGCTACGGTGGAGCGCATCTACCGCGAGGTGTTGCCGCAGGGTGGCGCGGTGCTCGACCTGATGAGCAGTTGGGTCAGCCACTTTCCGGGGGACGCGCGCTACGCATCGGTGACAGGCCACGGGATGAACGCGGCCGAACTGGCCGCCAATGCGCGTCTGACCGACTGGTTCGTGCAGGACCTCAATGCCGAACCAACTCTGCCGTTGGAAGACCAAATCTTCGACGCCGCCTGCATCTGCGTCTCGGTCCAATATCTTCAGCGCCCTGTCGAAGTCTTTGCCGAGGTCGCGCGCGTGCTGCGCGCCGGAGCACCCTTCGTGGTCTCCTTCTCGAACAGGTGCTTCCCCACAAAAGCGGTCGCGATCTGGCAAGCCCTGTCCGGCCGTGACCAGCAGCGCCTGGTCGCAGCCTATATGCGCGAAGCGGGCTTTGCCTCGATCGTCTTGCAGGAAGCCGTGCCGCCCCGCGGCGACCCGCTCTGGGCTGTCATCGGCACGCGCTGATAAAGGCCTTCTTTCTCGAGAAAAAGAAGCAAAAAGCTTTTGCTCTGTTCGCCTGCACCACGGTTTGCAACGATTCTGCCAGAGCGGTCCTGGCAGAACCTGCGCGAGCACCATGGCAGGCGTGGGAGCAGAAGTTTTTTGGTCTTTTTTTTCAAAAAAGGACTGCTTGTCAACGCCATGATTGCAGTATCACTCCCACTCCAACTCCTTGTAAGCCTCGGTCACGTTGCGCGCATTATAGTCGTCGAACAGCGTCCATCTGTGCCGCTCCGACTGGGCGACGCTATTCGTCGCGTCTGTGATGCCTCGGCCGCCCGCGATCGCCGCACGGGTTTCGTCGCGAAGACTACGCAAGTAGCGCGCGAGGTCATCTGACGCGGCCGCGAAATCGACGCTGACAGGTCCGTGGCCGGGAATGGCGCGGGCAGGCCTTATGGTTTGCAAAGCGGCTAGTTCGGCCAGCCAGCCGTTCAGGCTTCCGTCCAGCGAGGGAACGCGGCCGACGAACAGCAGGTCCGCCGGCAGCAGCGTGCCGGTGCGATGGTCCAGCATGGACAGGTCCGTGCTGGTGTGGGCCGGCTTGTGCGCGGTCACGCTCACGCGGCGGTTGCCAAGGTCGATATCCATGCTTGTCGCGACGAGTTGGGTGGGCTGTACGATCGGGCCCGCGTTGGCCGCACCCACGATGTCGGCCAGGTGCGCGCGATAGAACTCGCCGCGCGAGGCCAATGCAGCTTGCAGGTTGGCGTGGCCGAGAAACACCGGATTTTCCGACAAGAAAGCGCCGGCACCAAAGATGTGGTCCGGGTGCACGTGGCTCAGCACCACGTAGCGGATCGGCTTGCGCGAGCGGGCGCGAATGGCGGCAAGCAGCGCCTTGCCATCGGCAAGACTGCCGCCCGGATCGGTCACAAGCAGATGCGTATCGCCTTCGATATAACCGATATTGGCGATCGCGTCCCGGTTCGCCGCCGTCGCGTCCTGGTCAACGCCGCGCCGAACATGAATGCCCGGAGCGGCCTCGATCAGCTCGACCGGAGTGTCGGCCCGCAAGCCTGTGGGCAGACAGCACAGGCACAGGCCGGCAAAAACCGCCGCTCGCCGGGTGCACAGGATTTGGTCCTGGCCCAGCATCAAGCTATCAAAACCGCGTCGCCTGCGTTCTTTGCAGGTCGTATCCTGCGCCCGCCCACGCCTCCACGCCGCCAGGAAACCAGGCAACATCCGCGTACCCGTGACGCAGCAGAAATTTCGCCGCGTTCCAGCTCGCCCAGCAATCCTTGTGGCAATAGGCGAGCACGGGCCTGCCGGGTGGCGCGCCGGCCAGACGCTGGACGGCGTGTTCGTAGGCGCCGGCTCCGTCGGCTGTCAGCAACAGGCGGCCGGCATCGGGCAGCCAGACACTGCCGGGAACGTCCTGATGCGCGGATGGCAGCCAAGGCAGGCCGGGCGGCATGGCAGGCGGCCGCTTCGGCGCAGGTGCCACATCGATGATCACCGGATGATGCGCGGCAATCCACGTTCTGGCCGACGCCGCATCGCCGAGCACCGTGGCGCCCGCCAGCGTGGCCGGCACCGAACCCTCCATCGCACCGGTCCAATAGGCGCGCGGCTCCGGCGGGGGTGCCGCCGCGGCAAGACACAGGACCAGCGCGGGCAACAGCGCGACGCTACGTGCCATGCGAGATCGGGAAATCCTGATGCCATTTGGCGTGCGACGTGTCGGCGACATCGACGGAGAGTTTCCCGTCGCCATCAGACTTGAACCCGAAACCGATCGCCGGATCGGAGGCGAGCGAGATGTCGGTGTCCATGTGCATGACCGACTGCCCGTTGAAGGCGACATCCACGCTGTCGATGTAGCGGGCCGGGGTGTAGTTGCGCGTCACCTGATCCATCTGCATGCCGTTGAAATTCGGATGGCGGATCAGCAGCTCGGCCTGCACGCCGCCGGCCTCGTCATGGACGCGCAGTTTCATCCGCCCCGCGTCCTTGAGCGCCAGCTCGGGCGTAGCCGATCCGGGCGCCGAGCAGCCGCCGGCCGCCTTGATGAAACGTTCGGTCGAGATCAGCGCGCCATCCGGCGTCTCGGCCACGACATGAATGTTGGTGTATTGATCGACGCGCACACGCATCGTCACTTCGCGTTCCAGCGCCGCGGGACCAAAGATGATGTGCGCGGCGACGGGCGACGGGTTTTCATCGATCACGACATACAGACCCTTGATCGGCTTGCCGGGCGAGAGGGTCAGCGTGATCGGAACCAGCGCCGCATCCATGGCGCGCAAAGGCGCATCGATGCTGACCCAGCCCGCCTGCTCGACGGTCGTGCGGCCGCCGAACAGGGCTTTCGACAAATCCTTCCAGCGCTGAGCCGCCTGGGCCGCATCGTCCGCGGCACGTGCCTGCGTCAAAGACAGGCAGGCCGACACGGCCAAGGCAAGAGCGACGACACGCATGCTCTGCTCCTCAAAGATCGGCGTTTCCGTCAGACATAAGATGCGCGCGCCGCCTCCGGCAGTTCGCGTTGCAGCTCCGCTTCGTGCAGCGCTTCGTCCGCGCGTGCACGGGCCGGGCTCCACCGTCCCTTCATCACGAAGATCAACGCCACGAAGGCCAGCGCGCCAAGCCCGCACACCCTGTACCATGCCTGCCACTGCCCCGGCGCCATCATCGCCGCGCGCGCGATGTCGCGCACGGACGCGGCCAGCTCCGGCGGGATGGCGGCACCCGCCGCGCGCAACGCACCGAAGCGCTCCATCGTCGGCGGCGCCTCCACCAAAGGCGTGACCGTATCGACAACATGAGGCAGCGCCAGGAAAGATCCCGTCACGATCAGGCGCAACAGCCAGCCCCACACCGCCAACCCCGTGGCGGTCAAGGCCGGATTGTGCGCCTCCACCGTTTCCGTGAAGCTCGCCATCCAGGTGGCGTAGCCGCCGCCCATCAGCACGGCGATCGAGGCTCCGATCACCGCCATCACGACATAATCCGGCTTTCCGCTGATATGCGCGCCCATGCACAGCAGGATGAGCGCCGCCGACCCAAGCCCGCCCGCCAGCATGAACGGCTTGCGCACCCGCAAGCGGTCGGACCATACCCCGGCCACGATCAGCGCGCCGGCGTTGGCACCCCAGCTCCAATTCAGCAGCGAATTGGCACGCGCCGGCGTAAAGCCGAACACGGTGACCAGGTAGATAACCCCGAACGCCACTGTCGTGTAGTAGACCAGCAGCAGCAGCGAGACGCCGAGCGCCGAGCCCACGATATCGGCACGCAGCATCTGCATCCAAGGGTTGCGCGGGTTGGTCTCGACCAGCCCGGCCGCCGCACGTGCCTCGACCAACGCGCGATCGCGCTCGCTGACCATCACCTGGTCGCGCAACGCCGGCCGCAACTCGCGCAGCATGAAGAAGGCCATCGCCCAGACCGCGAGGCAGAACACGCCGCAAAACACGTATTGGCTGCGCCAGTCGGGATGGCTGGGCAGGGTGGCGCTGTTGACCGCGCTGGTCATCAGGCTGCCCAGCACCGGCCCCACGGTCCAGAAGCCCATCGCCGTGGCACGGCCCACCTGCGGCGAGAAATCGCGGATCAGCGCCGGCGTCGCGACCAGGATGATGCCCTCGACGAACCCGATCACGATGCCCAGCACCGCGTATTCCAGCCGCGTGTGCACCAGCGGCACGCCCACCGCGATCAGCAACGCCACCACCAGCAGCCCGCCCACCACCAGGTTGGCCCGCCCGAACCGGTCCGACAGACCGGCCAGCAAGGAGGCGAACGCGCCCAGCGCATTGGCCAGCGCCAGCGTGCCGACCAGGTAGCCGAACGACATGTGCAGCTCGCGCATCACCAGCGGCGTCACCCCGCCACCCACGTAAAGCGCGTAGTAGAGCGCCACGGTGATCAGCACGACCAGCCCAAGCTGGACCCGGCGCGCCGCCGGTGCCGGGTAGTGGTCGAGCTGGCGATCCCAGAGTTTCATCGACGTTCGGCTCCCTTTGTTGCCCGAAGGCTAGAGCAGATCGGGGCCGGGTGGAATGCTATCGTCGCGGCATCAGCGCCGGCCTTCGCGGCTCGACTGCGTCAGCAGGCGGGCGCGCGCACCTTGCGTCTCGAACATCCAGCCGGGGTACTCGCGCGGCAGCGCGCTGACCCGGTCCAGCGTATCGAGCTCGCCCTCGGTCAGCGTCACCTTCGTCGCCGCGATGTTGTCGTCCAGCTGGTCCAGCCGCTTGGCGCCGATGATGACGCTGCTGACCACGCGCTGGTGCAGCAGCCAGGCCAGAGCGATCTGCGCCACCGACACGCCGCGCGCCTCGGCCAACGGCCGCATCGCGTCGATACAGGCATAGGCGCGGTCGCGATCGACCGGCGGGAAATCGAAATTTGCGCGACGGCCGTCACCGGATTTCTCGTCCTCGCGCGTGTACTTGCCGCTGAGCAGGCCGCCGGCGAGCGGGCTCCACACCATCAGCCCGACAGTCTCGTGGCGCAGCATGGGAACGATCTCGCGTTCCAGGTCACGCCCGGCCAGGGTGTAGTAGGCCTGCAGGCTCTCGAACCGCGCCAGGCCCCGACGCTCCGCCACACCCAGCGCGTGCACGATCTGCCAGGCCGCCCAGTTCGACACGCCCACATAGCGCACATGGCCGTGCTGCACGAGCGTGTCGAGGGCGTGCACCGTCTCCTCGATCGGTGTCGTGGCATCGAAGCCGTGGATCTGATACAGATCGACATAGTCAAGCTGCAAACGTTTCAGGCTCGCCTTGATCGCGTTCATGATGTGCGCGCGTGAGGCGCCCCGCTCATTCAGCCCAGGCCCGGTCTGGCCATAGCCCTTGGTCGCGATCACGACCGTCTCACGCGCCACATCCAGGTTGCGCAGCGCCTGACCCAGAATCTGCTCGGACAGGCCCTCCGCATACACATCGGCCGTATCGAAGAAGTTGATGCCGGCCTCGATCGCGCGGCCGACCAGGCGCTCGGCATCCTGCTGCTGCAGGGCGCCGATCTGCTTCCACATGCCTTGCCCGCCGCCAAACGTCATGGTGCCCAGGCAGAGCTCGGAGACGAACAGGCCGGTTCGGCCTAGTTTGTTGGTGTGCATGGTTCAAACATCCTGGAAGTTTGTTCTTTCTTGAAAGAAAGAACCAAAGAACTTTTACGATCAGGGGATGATCCAGGGGAACGCATATTGCTGTAGCACGACGAGGACGCCCAGGACCAGGGTCAGCACGATACTGTGCTTGAAGGTGCGGGCGAACACCACCCCTTCGCGACCTTTCAGGTCGGTGACCGAGACGCCGGTCGCGATGTTCTGCGGCGAAATCATCTTCCCCATCACGCCGCCCGAGGAGTTGGCCGCCGCGATCAGCACCGGGTTCAGCTTCAGTTGATGTGCCGCCACCACTTGAAGATTGCCGAACAGCGCATTGCCCGACGTGTCGCTGCCCGACAGGAACACCGCCATCCACCCCAGGAACGGCGAGACGAGCGGGAAGACCAGACCCACCGAGGCGACGCCCAGGCCGAGCGTGTAGTTCAGACCGGAGTAGTTCATCAGATACGCCAAAGCCACGATCAGCGACACCGTCAGGATCGCGATGCGCGCCTGCCGCCACGTGGCCATGACGCAGTGCAGAAACGCCGCGGGCCGCACACCCACAAGGGAAGCGGTAATGATCGCCGATAGCAGGATGGCCGTGCCGGATGCCAGCGGCTGGAACACGTAGTTGGCCGCATATGGCTTGTTGTTATACAACGTGATGGCAACCTGGTTGTGCAGACCAGGCCACGGGATCGGCAGCGCGCCGTTCGCCGGCACTTTGAAATGCGTCCACACGATCACCACCGCGGAGACGACGAGCCAGGGCAGCCAGCCCTGCCAGGCGGGGATCGCGCGCGCGGCGTGGCGGGCTTCGCCATCCGCACCCACAAGCTGCGGCGTGCGCCCGCTCACGGCGAAGGCGGGATCATGCGCCGGGCGCCATACACGCAGGAACCCGATCGTCACGATGAGCGAGCTCAGCGATGAGAACACGTCGGTCAACGCGTAGTCGAGGAAGTTCGACGATACGAACTGGCCCAAGGCGAAACTGCCGCCGGCGACCAGCAGCACCGGCCAGAGCGCTCGCACGGATCGCCACCCGCCATAGATCGCCATGACATAGAACGGCAGCAGGATCGCCATGAACGGCAATTGCCGCCCGATCATGGCGCCCAGCCTGACCGGGTCCAGCCCGGTGACCTGTCCCAGCACCGTCACCGGCGCGCCGAGCGCGCCGAACGCGACAGGTGCGGTGTTGAAGATCAACGTATACGTCAGCGCCTCCAGCGGAGGGAAACCCACCAGGATGAGCAACGCACTGGTAATGGCGACCGGCGTGCCGAAACCGGAAATCCCCTCCAGCAGACAGCCGAAACAGAAACCTATCACCACCAGCACGACGCGGCGGTCGTTTGGCAGGTGGTCCAGCACCCAGTCGCGAAACGCGTCGAACCGGCCGGAGACGACCGCGATGTTATAGAGCAGCAGCGCATTGACCACGATCCACATCACCGGCCACAGCGCGAACACCGCTCCGGCCGCCACACTGTCCAGTGCAAGCCGGATCGGAAATCGCCAGACAAACACGGCGACTACCAGGCCCACCGCCAAGCCGGCGAGCGAAGCCTGCCAGGCCGGACGCCGCACTACGCCCAGCATGACCAGCACGGTGGCGATCGGCAGCACGGCAACCAGGAACGACAGCACCAGGCTGCCCGCCACCGGTGTCAGCAGTTGATGAAACATTTTTTGTTTTCCCCCCTCGCTTGGTTTCTTATCCGGGCAGCACGGCCCGGGCAGCCGGTGGCGCCGGTCCCCCCGTCGCCCAATCCAGCAACTCCACCGTGTGCACCACGGGAATGCCTGTTGCAGACGCGATCTGCGTCAGGCAGCCGATATTGCCGGCCGCGATCAATTGCGGCCGTGTGCGCTCGATGTTGGCGACCTTGCGATCCCGCAACTGCCCGGCAATCTCCGGCTGCAACAAATTGTACGTCCCGGCCGAGCCACAGCATAGATGCCCCTCCGCCGGCTCGACCACCTCGAACCCCGCCGCCTGCAGCAGCCGCTTCGGCGCTTGCGTCACGCGCTGACCGTGCTGCAGCGAGCAGGCGCTGTGATAGGCGACGCGCTGCCCCGCGCCGCGGGCCGGCAGCTCTGCCAACCCGATCTCCTCCATCAGCTCGGTGATGTCGCGTGCCAGCGCAGACACCGTGCGCGCCGGTTCGGCCAAGACCGGATCGGTGCGGAACATGTGCCCGTAATCCTTGACCGTCGTGCCGCAGCCCGACGCGTTCACGACGATCGCGTCCAACCCGCCAGCCGCCATCTCCCTCGACCAGGCCTCGATGTTGGCCCGCGCATAGGCATGTCCCTCCATGCCCAGATGATGCGTGAGCGCGCCGCAGCATCCAGCGCCCCGCGCCACCACCACCTCGCATCCGTGGCGCGTCAGCAACCGTATGGTCGCCTCGTTGATCTGCGGCGAGAGCACACGCTGCGCGCAGCCGGTCAGCAACGCCACTCGGCGCCGGCGCACGCCTTGCGCGGCGAACACCTGCGGTCGGTCGGACGCACTCGCAGCCGGCACGCGCGCCGGCGCCAGATCGAGCATGACGCGCAAGGAGCGTGGCAGGACAGGTGAAAACGGCTTTGCAAGCTGCGAGGCGCGCAACGACAGACGAAACAGACCCGGGCGCGGCAGGATGAAATTCAACAGCCGGCGCTGCGCACGCTGCCACCAGGGACGCCTGTATGTGCGCTCGATATGGTGGCGCGCATGATCGACCAGATGCATGTAGTTGACGCCAGACGGACAGGTCGTCATGCAGGCCAGGCAGGACAGGCAGCGATCGATGTGCTTCACATCCCGCTCGGTGGCCGGCCGGTCCTTCTCCAGCATGTCCTTGATCAGGTAGATGCGCCCACGCGGACTGTCGAGCTCGTCGCCGAGCAGCACGTAGGTCGGGCACGTCGCCGTGCAGAACCCGCAATGCACGCAGGTGCGCAGGATCTTCTCGGAGTCCCTCGTTTCCGGATCGCGCAACTGCTCGGCGGAAAAACTGGTTTGCATGGCGGCTAGCGATCTTTCTGCATGCGTCCGGGATTGAGTATCCGGTGCGGGTCGAAACTGGTTTTCACACGGTCGCTCAGCGCGGCCAGCGATGCCGGTTGCGGCTGAAACACGTCGCACTCGGCGCGCACACGGTCGGGCGCTGCGATCAGCGTTGCGTGTCCGCCGGCATCGCCCAACGCGGTCCGGACCAGACCATCGCCCGCATCCGGACCCGCAAGCGTCTCGTCCAGACTCACCCACAGCAAACCGCCGCCCCAATCGTAAAGTGCATCGACCCAATCCTGGCGCTCACGCAGGCGGCCCAGCACCTGAGAGGCTCGGGACGGCGTGGTGCAGACGCGCCAGATGACGGCGCCAGGCAAAAGCGGCGACACCGCCCCGATCTCCGCCCACAGCAACTCGCTCTCCACCGCATCCAGGCGCAGGCTTTCGGTGAACAGCGCCTGCAACGCGCGCGCCCGAAAAGCCACGGACGGCGCATGTCCTTCCAGCCGCAGCACCGTGCCACCGTGCCGGCTTTCGGCCAGGCAGGCGGCGCCCGAGCGCCGCGCCGGCCCCCACGGCAAGTGGGCAGCCGCGGACACTTCATGTGGCGAGTTCAAGGCGAGCGACATCGCCGCTACGGCCTCGTCGTCTGTCAGACCAGGCAGGACCACGCTGCACGAGGTTTCCGGCCGCGGCACAACCCTGACCGACAGTTCCGTCAGAACCGACAGCGTGCCAAACGCGCCTGCCTGCAGCTTGCACAGATCGTAGCCGGTCACGTTTTTCACCACGCGGCCGCCCGAACGCCACGCTTCGCCGCGCCCGTTGATCGCGGCAAAGCCCAGCAGATGGTCGCGCGCCGCCCCCGCACGCACGCGTCTCGGTCCGGCCAGGTTGCACGCCACCACGCCACCCAGCGTCTGCGCGCCACCTCCGCCAAACATGCCGCTCCAATCGGGCGGCTCGAACGCCAGCATCTGGCGGCCGTCGGCCAGCGCCGAGTGGATAAGCGTCATCGGCGTCGCCGCATGTGCCGTCAAAACCAGCTCGGCCGGATCGTAATCGATCACTCCGGACAAGGCCGACACGTCCAGCACGGCGTCGCACGCGGTCGGCCGGCCAAGACGGCGTTTGCTGCCGCCCGCCACGATCTCCAGACTTTGCCTGAGCGCTGCGGCCTGTTCGACAATCTCCCGGGTGTCTGCCGCGTCGGCCGGCGCCAGAACCTTCAAAACCGAGGCAGCTCGGGAAAGCGCGTTTGCCCGCCATGCACGTGCACGCGACCCATCTCCGCGCATCGGCATAGCTGCGGAAACACCTTGCCAGGATTGAGCAGGCTGTCAGGATCGAACGCGCATTTCAACCGCATCTGCTGATCGAGATCGATGTCGGTGAACATCGTGCCCATCAGGTCGCGCTTTTCCACGCCCACGCCGTGCTCGCCGGTCAGCACGCCGCCCACCTCCACGCACATGCGCAATATGTCGTGGCCGAACGCTTCCGCACGCTCCAGCTCGCCCGGCACGTTGGCGTCATACAGGATCAGCGGATGCAGATTGCCGTCGCCGGCGTGGAACACGTTGGCCACGCGCAAATCATGCTCGGCCTCCATCTGCTTCATGCGCGCCAGCACCGGGGCCAGTTGCCGCCGTGGTATGGTGCCGTCCATGCAATAATAGTCGGGCGCAAGCCGCCCCACCGCCGGAAACGCCGCCTTGCGTCCGGCCCAGAACAGCAGCCTCTCGTCTTCGGATTGGCTCACGCGGCAGAAATCGGCGCCATGCGTCGCGGCAATCTCCTCGACGCGGCCGACGAGATGATCCACCTCCGCCTCGCACCCGTCGAGCTCGACGATCAGCACGGCCTCGGAATGCAGCGGATAGCCGGCATGGGCAAACGCCTCGGCCGCTTCGACGGCAAGCCGGTCCATCATCTCCATCCCGCCCGGAATGATGCCGGCGCCGATGATGGCGGCAACCGTCTCACCCGCTCCCGCCGTGCTCGGAAAACCAAGCAGCAGCGCGCGCGCCCCCGGCGCTTTGGGCAGGATGCGGACCGTCACTTCGGTCACGACGCCAAGCAACCCTTCGGACCCGACCATCACGCCCAGCAGATCGTAGCCGGACGACTCCATGTGCTTGCCGCCGAGCCGTATCACCTCGCCGTCCATCGTCACCATCTCCAGGCCGATGACGTTGTTGGTGGTCAGCCCGTATTTCAGGCAGTGCACGCCGCCGGAATTCTCCGCCACGTTGCCGCCGATCGTGCAGGCGATCTGGCTCGAAGGATCGGGTGCGTAATAGAAACCGCGGTCCTGCACGGCATGCGTGATGCCCAGGTTCGTGACGCCGGGCTGCACCACCGCGCAACGATTGGCGATGTCGATCTCCAGGATGCGCTTGAACTTGCTCATGCCCAGCAGCACGCCGTCTTCCAGCGGCAGCGCCCCGCCGGAAAGCGAGGTGCCGGCGCCGCGCGGCACCACCTTCACGCCCATCGCCGAGCATGTGCGCAGGATCTGCACCACCTGCTCGGTCGTCTCCGGCAGCACGACGACCAGCGGCATCTGCCGATACGCGGTCAGCCCGTCGCTTTCATAGGCGCGCCGCTCGATCTCGCTGTCGATCACGCCCTCGCCGGGCACGATGCGCCGCAACGCCGTCACGATCCGGTCGCGCCGGGCCAGCACATCCTGGTCGGGCAGTGGCATGGTCAACATGGTCGTCTCCGTTGCCTGAATAGCCATCAGGCTAGCTATCTGGGCAGCCATTCTGGCTACAGGACCAGGATGGCACGAAAATCGTTGACGTTGGTGCGCGTGGGACCGGTCACGATCAAATCACCCAGGGCGGCGAAAAAACCGTAGCCGTCGTTATCGGCCAGGCGAGCGCGTGCGTCGATCCCGCCTGCCGCCGCCCGGGCGAGGCTATCAGGCGCCAGCCATGCCCCGGCATTGTCTTCCGTCCCGTCGATCCCGTCCGTGTCGCAGGCCACCGCATACACGCCAGGGTGCCCGTCCAGCGCCACGGCCAGGGCCAGCAGGAACTCGGCGTTGCGCCCGCCCCGCCCCTGGTCGCGTAGCGTCACCGTGGTCTCGCCGCCCGAGATCAACACGCAGGGCGCCGCCGCCGGCTGACCGTGCCGGGCGCATTGCCGCGCGATCCCGGCCATCACGCGCGCCACCTGGGCCGCCTCGCCCTCGATCGCGTCACCCAGGATGATTGGCGTCACGCCAGCGTCGCGCGCCAGATCGGCCGCCGCTTCCAGGCTGGCCTGCGGGGTCGCGATCAGGATCGTCTCGGCATGGGCGAAGGCCGCGTCACTCGGCTTTGGCGTCTCGGCCGCAGGATCGGCCAGCAGCGCCCGCACGGCGGGCGGCGGCGTAATGCCGTAACGCGCCAGCACCGCACGCGCATCGGCCAGCGTGGAAGGATCGGGCACGGTCGGGCCGGACGCGATCACCGACGGATCGTCGCCGGGCACGTCGGAGATCAGCAGGGACATAAGCCGCGCCGGGGCGGCACAAGCGGCCAGCCTGCCGCCCTTGATGGCGGAGAGGTGCTTGCGGACGCAGTTGATCTCCTCGATCCGGGCGCCGCTGCGCAGCAGCGCGCGGCCAACCGTCTGCTTGTCGGCTAGCGCCACTCCAGCGGCCGGCACGGCGAGCAGCGAGGAGCCGCCGCCCGACAGCAGGCACAGCACCAGATCGTCGGCGGTCAGCCCGTCTACGATCCCCAGCATCCGCCTCGCCGCGGATTCGCCGGCTGCGTCGGGCACAGGATGACCCGCCTCCGCCACCTCGATCCGCGGCAGCCTCCCCACACCATGGCCGTAGCGCGTGACGACCAGGCCGGAGAGCGGCCGGTCCGCCGGCCAGTGCGCATCGACGGCCTGCGCCATGGACGCAGCCGCCTTGCCGCCCCCAACCACGACCGTGCGGCCAGGCGGCGGGGCGGGCAGATGCGGCGGCACGCAGGTCGCCGGCGAGGCAGCTCGGACCGCGGCCTCGAACATGTCTCGCAGCAGCCTGCGGGCGCCCACGGTGCTGATGCTACGCGCCGGCACTGATCGTGCTTGCCCGGCCGGTGCACGGGCACGCGGCGGTTCGTGGCAGGCTGGCGAGAGACGGCAGTTTCCTGAACATCTCCGCCAGTCTAGCCGTCAAATACGATGGAAGTCAGATCGCTCCGACCACCACGATGCTCAGCAGCAGGCTGACCAGACCGGACATGATGACCAGCAACGTCACCTCCAGCCCGCTGGACAGCCGAGAGATTGCCGAGGACGCTCCACCGGCGGGAATGGCGGATGCCTGGCCGACCGGGGCGGTCCCAAGCCTTTGCATCGCCTCCGGATAGGTCTCCGGAACGAGTTGAGATATATGCATGACGGATTGCCTACAGAACCTGTCCGCAAGTCATGCCCGCGGGATAGCGGCACATACGGACATCTGCGGGGCACATAGGTGCACCCGCCCTGCGTTGCCGGCAGGGCACACATGCGGACCGCGGGGATGCCGGGAGTGACACTCGAAGCAAGCGGTCCTTTTTTGAAAAAAAGGACCAAAAAACTTCTGCTTCCACGCTTGCCACGGTGCTCGCGCAGGTTCTGCCAGAGCCGCTCTGGCAGAATATTTGCGAACCGTGATGCAGGCGAACAGAGCAAAAGCTTTTTGCTTCTTTTTCTCGAAAAAGAAGTCCTTCCTTCCTCCTACGACGTGCCTCCCTTCGAGCCGGCTCGCAGCGGGGTGGCGGTCAGTCGGCGTCCCTGGCGCCCGAAGATTTCGGTGCCGGGTAGGGGACGTTCCCCTTCGCACCCTCCCAAAGCACGCGGTTATAGGCGGCCGGGTCGTTCGCATCCTCGCGGCGGAAGTCGAACGATTTGGTCTTGTCCGCCCACCAGGCCGCGTCATGCGTGGGGGTGGCCGGTGCCCCGGTCAGACCCGCATGCTTGCGCAGCGTATCCTTGTTCAGGATCGGCAGCGTCGTGCCGGTCAGCAGGATCTCAGCGGGGATGGCCGAGAACGTCCAGCTCGACTTGCTGATATCGAACACGTCGGTCATCGGCTTCGTGCTGGCGATCTGCACGTCCAGATGCTCCAGCCCCAGGATGTCGCTCATCGTGCGCAGCATGCTGACGGTGGAGTAACGCGTGCTCACCACCGCACCCTGCTTGACGTAGGGGCCAACGATATAGCCGGTGCTGCGATGCGTATCGACGTGGTCCGGCCCGTCCTGGCTGTCATCCTCGGTCACGAAGACCAGCGTATTGCCCGCATACGGACTGTGCGCGACCTTGTCGATCAGCAGTCCCACGGCATAGTCGTTATCGGCCTGCTGCGTGTCCGGCGTGTTCACCCCATCGATCGCGGTGCCGAAATTGCCGGTGTGGTCGTGCATCAGGCGCACCAGTTCGAGCGACGGCAGCTTGCCGTTCTTGACGAAGTGGTCGAACTCGCGCGCCCATTCCTGGTAGCGGAAGAAATCCGGAAAATTATTGTCGAAGCCACGGAAATACGGATCCGTCTTGTCCAGCAGGGTAAACGAGGTCGGGTAGGCAACGACCGTCTTTGTCTTGTAGGGATCGGTCAGTTCGGCAATGCCGCCCAGATTGGCGGGCGCCTGATAGCGCACCAGGTCGATGAAGAAGCCGTAATTGCGCACGGCGAGTTTGGCGCGCATCGCCGCGTCCCAGATGAAGCCCGACCCCTGCTGACCTCCCGGCCCGTCGGGTGCCACCTCGTTGGCCGTGCCTGGCAGCAGGTCGGGGTCGCTGGCCGCCTGCACGCCGTAGAACGGGTCCTTGGCCACGCGGATGGCCGGCGTGGGATAGGCCACGTTGACGTCGCGCGACAGGCCCTCGGAATCGTAGCTGCCGCCACCCTTGCCGTAATTGACCGCGTTGACTTTCTTGTTCAGGTCCTGAACGCGCCCGGCGGTGCTGAACTGCCAGCCATCCATGCTGCACAGCGACGGATCGTAGTAATTGTCCAGATCGACGAAATTGGTTGCGATGTTGTGGAAATTGGGCGTCAGCGCCGCGCCGTACATGGTCAGCTTCTTGTCGCCGTTGCCCACGGGCAAGTCGCCCAAAATCTGGTCGTAGGTGCGGTTCTCCTTGATGATGTAGATCACGTGCTGGATGTGGTTGCGCAGGAAACTCGTGGTCTCCACGTCCTGCGGGCTGAGCGCCAGATTGAAATGATTGTTGCTGGCGACGATCGACGTCAGCCCGAGCAGATCGGCGGCCGACGGCGTCGGCACCGTCAGGAAGCCGGCCTTCGAGAGCTGCCAATCGTACTGGTTGGCGGCCGGATCGGGATAGAGCGGGTTCGGCCCCGTGATGCTTTCGGCGTTGATGACGTAAAGCATCGAACCGTCGGCGCTTGTCGCGATCGAGGTCGGCTCCCATCCCGTGGGGAACAGGCCGGTGACGACCGGTGTCGCACCGCTCACGTCGATCACCGCCACGTCGTTCATCGCCGCGTTGGTCACATAGGCCGTGCTCTCGTCGGGCGAGAGCGTCACGCTGTTGGGCGAGGCGCCGTTGGTCGGGCCGTTCACGATGTAGCCCAGCGGTGCGGTGGTGCGCACCTGGCCGGTGATCGCGTTCGTCGCCGTGTCGATCACGTACAGCATGTCGGAGTTGTCGGCGGTCACATACAGCTTCGTCTGCGCGCGGTTCAGCACCATGCGGTTCGGATTGCCCGCAACCGGGATGCGCGCCGTGACCGTGCCGGCGGCCATATCGACCACATCGATCTCGCGGTCACGCTCGCTGGAGACATAGATGATGTTGTTGTTCGTCACCGCGACCCAGTAGGGGAACTCGCCGCCGGGAACCCCGGTCTGCGCCGGGTTGAGCTTGCCCGGACGAAGCTGCTGCTTGGTGACCGTGCCGGTCGCGAGGTTCACGTAGCTGAGCTGGTCGTTTTCAAGTTCCGCCACGATCAGCGTGCTGCCGTCGGCGGTGATCGCCATGCCGCCGTTCAGCGGCGTCGTCGCCACGCCCAGACCCGGGATGGAGAACAGGCCCAGCCCCGCTGGCTGCGGCACGCCGAAGGCCGTGTCGTTCAGCGCGATCGGCGTGCCGCTCTCTGCGAAACCGTTGGCGCCAAGCGTGAAGGTGTGGACGTTGTCGTTCTGCCCGCCGCCCACATAAAAGCTCTGGCTGTTGGGCGCCCAGACGATGCCGCTGAACGTATTGGGCACGGGCAGCGCTTGCTTCTGCACCGGGGTGCCGCCCGAGATGTCGAACACGAAGACGAATTCGGTGGAGGTCAGCGGATCGACCGCGCCGCTCGGCAACGCATTGAGATTATAGCCGCTGGTCAACACCAGCATCGTGCGGCCATCCGGGCTGACCAGCGTCGTTTCCGCCTGGCCGACTAGGTAGTTCGGCTCGGCGGCCAGATGCGGGTTCAGCGGCGCGAAGACCGACCCGTTGGCGGCTGTCGGCGTGATGATCTGGCCGGTTGAGATGCGCATGCCGCCAGGCGGCGCGGCCAGCGCCGTAGTGGCCGTCAAGGCAAGCAGGCTGACGCCGGAGAGCAGCGATCGCATCGGTCAGTTCCGTCCGAGAATCATCGCGCTCTCGTAGACCCTCGGGCGGGTTCTTGGCTGACGGAAGGCTGACGAAAGCCGCCAAATCGCGTTAAGGTTTTGTGGCAGGCGACCGGGCAAGTCGGCGTGCCCGCCGCACTGCGCTGGCAGACAGGATGACCATCAGGCCGAGCAGCATCGGCACCGCCAGCCAGTCGCGCTTCACGCCGGCCCAGGGCAGGAGAGCGCATACGAAGGCCAACCAGAGGAGAATGGCGGCGGCGAACGGCACATCGTCCACGAACAGCCCGGCGGTGTGCGCCCAGATTGCGCGCAGGTACTTCACGGCGAGGCGCGCTCACGGCACAGCGGAACGGCCGCCAGAGCCGTACCCAGGAACACGGCGAGCAGCGCCGGGATGGACCAGTCGCCGCCAGGCCAGGGCAGCCCCGCGCCCTCGCCCACCCAGAACGCGCCGAACCCGCAGAGCAGGACGCCCACGGCAAATTTCAGCACGTTCTCCGGCACCCGCGCCACCGGCCGATGCAGCCCGAAGCCGGCGGCCGCCACCAGCAGTACAGCCGCCGCCGCACCCAGACTGGCCGGCAGCAGCGACCCGCCTGTGGCGCCCACGGCGACTACGATGAAGACGACCTCCACTCCCTCGACCATGGTGATCTGGAACGCGGTCGATACGGCCACGCGGTCGAGGCCAGGCGCCCGCCCGCCTGCCGCCCGCAGCGCGGCCACGCTCTTGGCGTAAGCCACGTCCTCGTCGTGCAACGCGATCACCCCGGCCGAGCGCAACACGGCCTTGCGCAACCATCGCATGCCGAACAGCAGCAGCAACGTGCCCAAGGTGAGCTGAAGCGTGGCTAGCGGGATGCGCGTCAGCGCCGGCCCCAGCACCGCCACCAGCGCGAGCAACACCAGCAGCGCCAGCCCCGTGCCGCCCAGCGCCCCGCGCCAGCCGCGCACCGCACCCACCGCCAGCACCACCGTCAACGCCTCCACCGCCTCGACGAGCGAGGCGAGAAAAGCGGCCAGCGCAGGGGCCGCCGCATGGGGCCAGTCGATGATCATGGCCCCGTCTGCCCGCGGTTTACGGGGGTGGTCAACTGCGGCACATCTGCCGGAACACATCGGGGGTGCGCGCGTGAAGCTGCTCGTCGTGGAAGACCAGGCCGCGCTCAACGACATGGTCTGCGCGCATTTTCGCGAACGCGGCTTTACCGCCGACCAGGCGCGCTGCGGCGCCGACGCGCTGAAGTTCGTCGCCGAGCACGCCTACGATGCCGTCATCCTTGATCTCGGCCTGGGCGACATGGATGGGCTGGACGTGCTGCGCGCCATACGCGGCCGGGCGCTTTCGGTGCCGACGCTGATCCTGACCGCCCGCGACCGGGTGGAGCACCGGGTGGCCGGGCTGGATGCGGGTGCCGACGACTACGTGCTCAAGCCGTTCGACGTCATGGAGCTGGAAGCGCGGCTGCGCGCCGTGCTGCGCCGTCCCGGCCTGCGCGCGGCCGACAGCCACAGCTTCGGCGATCTGCGCTTCGAGGAGGAGGGCCGCATGGCCCGTGCGCTCGGGCGCGCGACGGAGCTGACACGGCGCGAGGCGGCCATGCTGGAGCTGCTGATCCGCGCCGGCGAGCGCATCGTGGTGCGCGACACGCTGGCCGACCGCCTCTACGGATTTGAAGAAGACGTATCGGTCAACGCGCTGGAGGCCACGGTCTCGCGGCTGCGTCGCAAGCTCGCGGCACTCGGCTCGGCGGTGCGGATCGAGACGGTGCGCGGCATCGGCTACCGGCTGCACCAGAGCGCGCCCACATGCCAGAACGCGCCGACATAAAGGTGTGGCGGACCCTGCGCGGCCGCCTGGTCCTGGCGATGTTCGCCATGTTCGTGCTGGCCGTTGCGTGCTCGACGCTGCTGGACGAAGCCACAGGCCCGGTCGCCCGACTGCTCGACCGCGAGCCCTATCAGGACGGGCTGGTGCTGGCCCTGTTCAGCCTGCCCGCGCTGGCGCTGATCTGGCTGGTCAGTTCCTGGAGCCTGCGCCCGCTGATCCGCGCCTCCGAGGAGGCACGGCGCGCGGGCCCGCACAACCCGGCCGCGCGCCTGTCCCGCGCCGGCATGACCGCAGAGATCGCCCCGCTGGTGGACGCGGTGAACGGCGCGCTGGACCGCATGGCGGCCGCTTTTGCCGCCGAACGGCGGTTCACCGAGAACGCGGCGCACGAGCTGCGCACGCCGCTGGCGGTGCTGGGATTGCGTCTGCAACGCGCACGGCACGCCGGTCCGGGTGCCGCACCCGATTGGCCGGCGATCGAAGCCGACCTCGCGCAGATGAACCGGCTGGTCGAGCAACTGCTCGACCTCGCGCGCAAGGAACATGCGGGCCGTGCCGCGGACATGGGCGGCGTCAACCTCTCCCGCCTGGCGCGGGAGGCCGCCGCGGGCGTGCTGCCGCTGATCGAAGCGCGCGGCCGCACGCTGAGCGTCGATGTGCCGGACGCGCTGCCGATGCGCGGCATGGCCGACGACGTACGAGACGCGGTGCGCAACCTGCTCGAAAACGCGGCGGTGCACGGACGCGGCCATATACGTCTTCACGGGATACGGCAGGACGGCCTGGCGCTGATCGAGGTGAGCGACGAGGGCACGGCGCCGGTTGACGACACGCTGTTCGAACGGTTCCGCAAATCTGGCGCATCGGCCGGCAGCGGACTGGGATTGGCGATCGTGCGCGAAGTGGCCCGAAGCCATGGCGGTGACGCCGCATTCCTGCCCGGTCCAGCCTGCCGCGTGCGCGTGACCTTGCCGCTGGCGTGACACACGGCGCGGGGCGCGGCCGGCCCCGGCGGCCCGGCGCCCGCGTTTAACGTGCGCTTAGCTTTGGGCCGTTAGGGTGGATAGAACCGCGTGGGGTGGAAGATGTCCGTCAAGAATCTGCCGATGTTCATAAAAGTGCTGCTGATCACATCTCCATTCGCCGCTTTGGCGGTTATGGCGACGATCTACGCCGCCTCGCAGACGCAGCGGATCGGCGCCTCTTACGCCGATACGATCGAGCGGGACAGGACGGCGGTGCTGATGTCGGTTCGGACCAGCGGCGCGACGGGCTACGCCTACGCCGCGATTGGCGAGTTGATCGTCTCCACGACCCCTGCCGGAAATGCCGAGGCGTCGGCACATATCGAACAGGCCAAGCAGGCTGCGCTGTCTGACCTGGACACTCTGGCCGCGCTCGGAGGCGAGTACGCCGACGTTGCCGACCGGATGAGGAAAGCGACAATTCAGGTCATCGACAATGATTGTGCGAACGCGATCCGCCTGGGGCAGGGTGTATCGGCCGACGACAATGCAAAGGCGCAGCTCGCCTTCAATAGCGAGTGCAAGGTCAGTTTCACGCCGCTTGCCGAGTCCATCCGCAAGGAGACGGATGCGCTCGTGGCGAAGCAGAAGGGGGGCAACGCCAGTCTTTCGGCGCTCACCCGAAACA
Source organism: uncultured Acetobacteraceae bacterium (assembly GCA_964252425.1). Taxonomy (GTDB): domain Bacteria; phylum Pseudomonadota; class Alphaproteobacteria; order Acetobacterales; family Acetobacteraceae; genus BOG-908. The sequence goes on along the minus strand of CAXUNK010000003.1, from coordinate 12,789 downwards.
CCGTGGTCACGACCTTCTGCCTGGTGATCGGCGGCACGCTGATACTGATGGCGCTGATGGTCTTCGTCACACGGTCCTGGATCGCGCGGCCACTGCGCGACCTCACCGAAGTCATGCAGCGCCTGGCCAATGGCGACCATTCGGTGGCCATTCCGGACCCGGATCGGCGCGACGAACTCGGCGCCATGTCGCGCACCCTGCAGGTCTTCCGCGACGGTGCGATCGACAAACAGCGCCTCGAGAGTGAGACGGCCGCGCAGCGTCAAGCCGCCGAAGCGGAACGTGCCCGTCATGACGCGAGAACGGCCGAACAGCAGGCCAGCCTTACGGCGGTGGTCAGCAGCCTTGCCGACGGTCTTGGCCGCATGTCCGATGGCGATCTGACGTTCCGCATCAATGGCGCGTTCGCGCCGGAATACGAGCGGCTTCGGGCCGATTTCAATGCGGCTGTGCAGCAGATGCAGGGTGCGTTGCGCGGCATCGTGGCCAGCGTGGCGACGCTGCGCTCCGGCACGGGCGAGATCTCGCATGCCGCCGAGGACCTTTCGCGCCGCACCGAACAGCAGGCGGCAAGCCTCGAACAGACCGTCGCGGCACTCGAGGAGATCACCACGACCGTCAAACACGCCTCCGAACGAGCCGCACATGCACGGACCGTCGTCTCCCGCACGCGCAAGGATGCCGAACAATCGGGGCAGGTGGTGCAGGATGCCGTCTCGGCCATGACCCAGATCGAGACCTCCTCGAAGCAGATCAGTCAGATCATCGGCGTCATCGACGAGATCGCGTTTCAGACCAACCTCCTGGCGCTCAACGCGGGGGTGGAGGCGGCACGCGCCGGCGATGCCGGGCGGGGCTTCGCGGTGGTCGCCAGCGAGGTCAGGGCGCTCGCACAGCGCTCGGCCGATGCAGCGCGGGAGATCAAGACGCTCATCTCGGCATCCACGAAGCAGGTCGGCGATGGCGTCAAACTGGTGGGCCAGACCGGCGCCGCCCTGTCCCGTATCGTCACGCAGGTCGGCGAAGTTGACGGTGTCGTGGCCGAGATCGCCGCCTCTGCCCATGAGCAGGCGACCGGCCTGTCCGAGGTCAACATCGCCGCCTCCGAGATGGACAAGGTGACCCAGCAGAACGCTGCCATGGTGGGAGAAACGACTGCGGCGACGCAGGCCCTGGCCCAGGAGATGGTTTCGCTCGAAAGGCTCACGAGCTATTTCCGGCTGGCCGACGCGTCCGAACGTCCGGCCGCGCCGATTGCACCCGCATCCGCCCGTCGCGCGCCCCCGGCCAGGCCAGCCATGCCGCAGGCCAAGCCGCCCGTGCGCCGTGCGCCAGCCCTCGCCGTGGTCCCATCCAACGAGGAACGGGAGTGGGAGGAATTCTGAAGCGTGGTCGGTTCGGATGGAACAATCTGAACCATCTGAACCGACAAACATGCTCGCCCGAGGTAGAAGTTGAGAGCCATTCGACAATGCGGCGGCTCCGACTCAGCGTAGCGCATTCCCAAACGGTCTCTGAGCGCTCCACCTTGCACCCGGAGCGCATCGTTCCGCTAACCTACGTGACGAAGCGGCGCGGCCATTTTTGTCCGACATTGATCAGGAACTGGCCTGGCTGACAGCCTCACGCATTCATACAGCAAAAATCACCGCAGCGACTCGGCCGCCATCGAGTCAGGCCCGAACGCGTCGGCCGGGTGCATCGGCGTGATCTTGTAACGACCGGGAGAGAAGACGAAGTCGTAGCAATATCCGCCCTGGATCAGGTCGTAGAAGAATTCGCTGCCGCCGATCACCGCCGGCACGCCCGGCATGGCCATCATGGTGGCCTGCGCGAAATGCCAGAGTTTGCCGTCCTCGTCCCAGCCCTCGCTGTAGACGGCAGTCCAGGTGTCCTCGTCGAGGTAGAACCGACGGCGTGGCGCCACGTGGTGCTTGCCGGGTGCCAACGTGCCTTCCACGACCCACACGCGGTGCAGTTCGTAGCGGATCTCGTCCTGGTTGGCGTGCATCGGCGCCATCGCCTGCGCCGCCGGGATGAGCGCCAGCCGGTTGTTGTTGTAGGGAACGAACATCTCGCGTTTGCCCAGCAGGCGGAACACGTAACGGTCCTGCCCGCCGAAAAACAGGTAGTAGTCGTCCATCGACTCATAGCCCGACGCGGTCGGGTCCGGCGTGTCGTAGGAAAAAGAGGGCGCCCGGCGCACCCTGTGCTCGCCCGGATGGTTCAGCCAGGCAACGAACGGCGACACGGCCACGTCGAGCGGCTGCCAGCCGATGTAGCCCTGGCCCACGAGAGCAGCCGGCGCATCCATCAGGCGACGGGTCTTGAAGTAGTAGGGGCCGACCGTCTCCGGCGTGGCACCCGGGGCGTAATACGGGAAATCGGTGATCTCGCTATATCCCGCCGTCAGCTCCGTCGTCCCGTCTCCGGGCGCCACGTAGGTGCGTATGTTGGCTTCGCGCGCGGCGCCCCGAAAGGCGAGCAGGTGGTTCCACATCGCCTCGGCGCCATCTCCCGGGATCGGGAACGGGATGCCGCCGGCCGCATCGGCCACGCCCTCGGCGATGCCGGACGGGGCGGCGTGGGCACGCACCGCGTTGCGCGCGACGGCCGCATAGATCGATTGCGGGAACGCCGCGGTGCGGCGTGTCGCAAAGACATGCATGCGGTAGTCGGGGTATCGACGGAACAGCGCCAGCGCTCCCTCGGGAAGCCGGTCGGCCTGCGCCGCGACGTTGGAGGCATCGATCGTAAACAGCTCCCGGTCGTGGGCGAACGGGTCGGTCCAGGGCAGGCCGGTGGCCGAGGGCGGACCGACCAGGCCGCCGGTCCAGGCCGGGATCGTGCCGGCCTGGTTGCCGGCCCGCTCGGCGCCCATCGGGGTCAACCGGCCTTGCAGCGCCGCCGCCGCTTCCGGTGTCACGGAGGCACGCGCGCCGGCCATCGCCAGGGCCAGCGTGGCGGCCGCCAGCAGCACCGCGGTCGCCTGCATGCGCCGAGTTCTCGTGCTCATGCGGGCGATATCGCATGCCGTACCATGGCCCGGAAGCCAGCCGGCGCAGGTGCCAGTACAGACGCCGGCAGTCCCCCAAGATGCGCCATCCGGACATCGCACGCGTGGTCTGACCAGAGCCGCCGTCCTGACATGCACTGCCCTCTGCGGCCTCGCCGGTCCCGCCGCTTGCGCCGATCTGGGCACGATCGGCGGCTTCGACGTGCGCCTGGATAGCGGGCTTGGCGTCTCGCTCGGCCTGCGCGTGGCACCGCCGGACCGCGCCCTGCTGGCCGCCGTCAACGCCGATGACGGCGACCGGGCGTTCGGGGAAGGCCCGATTTCCGAACGCCTGGACGTGTCGGAGACATTGGACGCAACACGCGGAGCGTTCGGCTTCGAGATCGGCGCCGATGGGTGGTACGACGCAGCCTATCACGGCGCGGACGCCAACGGTTCGCCCGCCACGTTCAACCCTGTCACCGTGTCCCACACCGCGTTCCCGGCCGACGTGCGCCGGCTGATGGGCGGCACGGTCGAACTCGGTCCCGCCTATGCCCGCACCAAATTCGAGCTGGTCGGCCTGCCGATCAGCCTCAGGATCGGGCGTCAGACGCTGCTCTGGGGCGAAAGCCTGTTCTTCGCGCAGGACGGCATCGCCGGCGCGCAAGCCCCGCTCGATCTGATCCGCGCGGCGAGCCAGCCGCTGGCGCCCGCCAATCAGCTATACCTGCCGGTGACACAGGCCGACATCAGGGTGCAACTACCCTATGGCCTCTCCCTCGAGGCATACGATCAGGCGGAGTGGCGGCGCGACCGCGTCCCGGGGGTTGCCAGCTATTTCAGCACCACCGACGTGCTGGACGTGGGCGGCCAGCGCCTGTTCACGCCGGGCGGCGGTGCCCTGTTCCGGGCGCAGGACGAAACCCCGCCCGCCGCCGGGCTGGGCCAGTTCGGCCTGGCCTTGCTGCATGATGGCGGCACGCTCAGCCTGGGCCTCTACGCGCTGCGCTACGACGCGAAATCGCCGGCCATCGAGCTGGGCGCGGCGAAGGGCACCTACCGTTTGGCGTTCCCGCAGGGCATCGACCTGCTGGGGGCCAGCATCAGCACCTATGCCGGTGACGCGACACTTGCCGGCGAGGTGTCGTTCCGGCGCAACCTGCCATTGGTCAGCCGCTTCCAGCCGCTGGCCCCGAGCCTGCCGCCCACCGCGGCCGCACCGCAGGCCTTGCCGCCGCAGGGTGGTTTCGCCACCGGCCAGGCCCTCACCGGCCTCGCCTCCTACGAACGCCTGCTGCCGCCCGGACGGCTGTGGGACACCGCGAACCTGCAAGCCGAGGCGGCTGCGACGCAGCTGGTCTCCGTCCAGACAAACCCGGGTGACCGCCTGCCGGGCTCGACCGGCTTCAGCTCGGCGCTGGAGGCGGTGCTGACACCGACCTGGTACAGCGTGCGCCGAGACCTCAACCTGTCCCTGCCGACCGGGTTCAGGATCGGCCTGGCCGGCCGATCGAGCGTCGATGCCGGCCAGGACGCGGGTGTCGGCACCCTGACGCTCGGCGTCTCCGCCACATACCGGACGGTCTGGCAAGCCGGCCTGTCCTACACCCGCTACCTCGGTGCGCCCCGCCAGCAGCCGCTGGCGGACCGCGACTTCGTATCGCTTTCCCTCGTGAGGACATTCTAGCAGGCTGCTGAACCTAGCTCCTAAGAATTGGGGGTCTGGGGTTCCAAACCCCAGCGGGGTTTAGGGGCAGAGCCCCTGGCCTTCCCCAGCCGCGATTTCAAGCAATCTGCGGAATAAAACGTCGCGTTGTCGCGTCATGGGATGGCGTAGCGCGCAGAGGGTGGATGTGCATGCAAGCGAGTTGGCGCCCTCGAGCGCGCAGGACGTCAAGGCCCAGGCCGGCTTTGCGTGGCCCCGCGTATGAGCGCGCGCGCCGGGCGGCTCGGCGCCGCAATGGTCGCCCAGTTGCCCGCCCTGCGCCGCTACGCGCTGGGGCTCACCGGCCAGCACGCATCCGCCGACGATCTGGTGCAGGACTGCATCGAGCGCGCCCTGCGCCGGCTGGCATCGCTCGACGACGAGACCAGGATCGGCGGCTGGCTGCGCACCATCCTGTTCAACGCCTTCATCGACGAAAGGCGGCAGCTCCGCCACCGGGTCCAAACCGTGGAGACCGAGTTCCTGGAAACCCTGCCTGACCCAGGCCTTGATCCGCAGAGGCGGTACGAGTTGCAGCAGGTGCTGCGCGCTGCCTCGACGCTGACCGCGCAGCATCGCCAGGTGCTGCTTCTGGTCGGCGTGGAAGGGTTGAGCTATCGCGAAGCGGCCGAGGAGATCGGCGTTCCCCTGGGCACGGTGATGTCGCGCCTGGCGCGCGCGCGCGACCAGTTGCGGCTTGCGCTGGAGTCCGTCGCACGCCAAGCCGGCGAGTCTCCCGCGAGATGAGCAGCGTCGAGCCCATCCGCGAGGACGAGCTGCACGCCTTCGTGGACGGCGCATTGCAGGCCGCGCGGCGGGAGGAGGTGGCCGCCATACTGCGCGCCGATCCGGCGCGGGCCGCCTGGGTGGACGGCTACGCGCGCGACCGCGAGCTGCTGCGGGAGGCGGTGGCGCAGCTTTCGGCCCGTCCGCTTCCGCCCAACTGGGCCGCGCAGATCGAAGCGGCAACCGCGCGCCGTGCTCCGGCGCGCCTCGGCCGGCGCTACGCGATCGCCGCCAGCCTGGCTGTGGCGATCGGAGCCGCGGCGGCCGTGAAGTGGTGGCCCCACGGCGACACGATCCTGGCCGATGCCCTGGCCGTCAGGGATGGCACGGCCGCAGGGCGCGCCTTGCCCCAAGGTGTGCTGGCGGACGCCGCGCAGCGTGACGCGCAACTGGCGTCGGCGGTCGGCCTGCCCGCACATGCGCCCGACCTGCAGCATTTCGGCTTCCAACTGACCGCCATGCAGCTGTTCACGCGCGGAGCGCAGCTGCGCTACGCCGACCGAAGCCGCCGCATCCTCACCATCTACGTGCGGCCGTCGGACGGGACCGTCAGGTTCGACATGCTGCGGCAGGGGACGCAGCGCATCTGCATCTGGCAGGACAACGTCGTCGGCGCCGTCATCGTGGCGCCGCTATCGGCAGGCGAGATGATGCGGGTGGCGAGCAAGGCCTACGGAGATCTCGATCTCTAGCTAGGGCAGCACCATCCGGATTCGATTGCCGACGGCATGGAATAAGCCCTCGTGCGCTGCGTCCTTATGTCGGTGGGGCGATGCAACGCCTCTCTACACTTGGAGACGGTACGATATGACAGTCGGCAGAAATTTCGCGCTGGCAGCAGCGTTTTCCTCGCTTCTTGCCGGGTCGGCCTCGGCCGGGACGGTCACTGGCCTGCACATCTTCACCGGCAGCGACGGTTTTCCGGTGGGCGCGCTCGCCGTCTTCGGTGGCGTGCTCTACGGCACGAGCGAGGAGGGACCGAACGGCGCGAGCACCCTGTTCAGCGTCGATCCCAAGACCGGCGCGGAGAACGACGTCTACACATTCTTCCTGCAGCGGGATCACTCGCCCAATGACGGCTATCTGCCGACCGGCGGTCTGATCAGGCTCGGCAGCAAGCTGTACGGCACCACCGCGGAGGGCAAAGGCACGCAAGGCACCAATCCGCCCTACCACGGCTACGGCACGGTGTTCTCGTTCGACCCCGCCACCGACACGGAGACGCCGATACACGATTTCGACGGCTCGGATGGCGCCCAGCCCAGCCTGCTGCACGATCCGCTCGTCGCCTATAAGGGCGCGCTCTACGGCACGGCCTACTATAACGGGCCGAACGGCAGGGGTGCGATCTACAAGATCACGCCGTCCGGCCAGTTTTCCGTGGTCTATGGCTTCCCCACCAACGCCAGCGGCTGCAATCCGACCGGCGTGCTCATCGTCAACGGCACGATGTACGGCACGACGGCCGCGTGCGGGAAGAATGGCGGCGGGGTCCTCTTCTCGCTCGATCTCGCGACGGGCACCCACACGATCCTGCATGATTTCGACAGCGGCTCCGGGCCGATCGGACAGCTTCTCGACTATAACGGCGTGCTGCTCGGGGTAACGCAGACCTCCGGCCCCGATCATGCCGGCAGCGTCTATAAGATGGACCTCGCAAGCGGCGCCTACACTGTGCTGCACAGCTTCACCGCGGCCGGCAATGACGGCGACCAGCCCTCCGCCGGGCTGACGCTGTTCCAGGGCACCATCTACGGCGTTACCGAGTTCGGTCCCGGCCAGGACTTCGAAGGCACGATCTTCACCATCGATCCCGACACCGGCGCGCAGGCCACGGTGGGCACGTTCACGGCCAGCACCACCGGCTACGCTCCGCTCGGTCCGCTTCTGCCGTACGCAGGCGCGCTCTACGGCACCACGATCGACTACGGGAGTGACAGCGGCACGAACCAGGGTTCCGTGTACAAGTTCACGCCCTGAGCCGCCGGTTTGCGACACGCAGGCGCTCGCCCGGGTGTCGCAAACCTCGCGTCGGAGGACGTGGCTCGGAGGGCTTTTCGCACCCTGCTAATTGGTCATGCCAGCCTTCGCGCCCAGCGAATGCGCGACCGCCGCCACGACATGGTTGACCGAGATCTCCCACGGGGTGCACCGCGAATCGAACCACCAATCGCCCCAGGGCCGACGCGCGCGGCCCAGCACGCAATCGTAGCGCAGGCCCATCAGCGCGGAGAGGTTGCGGAAGCTCCAATCCACATGCGCGTCCATCAGCAGTTCCACCACCAGGCAGCCGCGCCGCGCGAAACCCAGATTGGTCAGCATCGAGCCGTGCGGCGAGACGATCGCCTCGGCCTGCCGGAACAGCCGGATCTGGTCGGCGAGCGACAGATGCTCGAGCCGTACAGGCTCGAAGCCGAGCCGCGCCAAACCGGCGATCAACTCCGCCTCGTTGCGCAGCGGCTGGATGGCGGTGCCGCGCCGGTCGATATAGATGCGCCGCGGCATGCGGCCTGGCCCCGGCGCCACGTTGGCTGACAGCCGCGCGAAGAAATCGGCCACGCACGGGTGATAGGCCGCCTCGCCACAGACGGAGAGCGGGAAGACCAGCGTTTCGACCCGCAACGTCTCCCCGCGCTCGACATGGCGGACGGCAAGGCTGGGAAGCGGGTCGAACAGATCCAGCAGTTCCGCCTGCGCCGGCCCGCCGCGCGGCACCAGCAGCCCGGCGGCCGCGGCCAGATACGTGTCCGGCACCGCGGAGAGCCGCGCCAGCCCGTCCAGCAAAGCGTGGCGGTAATCCGTCTCCCCGCCCGCGAGCACGGTGATGTGGGTTCCCGGCAGCCGCTCCACGAAAGCGGGCCGGATCGCGATCCCTTTGGCAAGCGCACGATAGGCGTGGAGCTGCGGCGCCGTATTGGCCAGCGACTCCCCCACCACGCTGTCGCCGATGGCCAGAATGCCGGCAGAGGAATGCACCGTCACGTCGTGCAGCACGAACAAGGGCGGCGCGAAGCTGTCGTAATGCGGCGCCGCCCACAACCCCTGATCGGGCAGCTCGCGCACCGGCCAAAGATCGAAGAACGCGCCGCCCGTCGGCAATGGCGGCACCGGGATGCGCGCCGGACCGAGCGAATGGACGTGCTGCACGGGATGGCTGCCGCTCGCATCGGCGGGCATGGCCAGGGCGGCAATCGAACGCTGGTGCAAGATCGTCTCGACCGAAATCTGCGTCATTCTTCCCGCCATACGTTCAAACACGCGGCTCCATGCAGCCGTCGCGCGAGTGTAACACCACTGTAGGAGAAATCTTCAATCCGTCCCGTCTCCGCGACCACGATCGTGCCGGACGCGATCCACCCCTGACCGCGCAGGCTGGTCAGCGCGGCCGGGATCAGGTTCCGGCCATAGGGCGGGTCGAGAAACACCAGTTGGCAACGCTCCCCTTTGGGTGGAGCAAGCACGTCCGTGGCTATGACCCGGGTCCGCTCCCCAGCCCGACAGACTGCAACGTTTGCGTGTAGTTTAGCCAGTGCATTCGCGTCACACTCCATTAAAACCGCGCGTCCGGCACCTCTGGACAATGCTTCCAATCCCATCGCTCCTGTCCCGGCAAACGCATCCAGCACCACCGCCCCATGCAACAGGCCCGGCCCGCCCCAGGGTGCGTGCAGCAGCATGTCGAAGATCGACTGACGCATCCGCTCGCTGGTCGGGCGGGTGACCTCGCCCGCCGGCGCCGCGAGCCGCCGCCCACGCCAGGCGCCTCCTATAATACGCATCGATTGATTGACGGAACGTTACGCATTACCGGCATTGGGCAACTGCTCGCGCAGCACTTTCGGCGGCACCTCGGCAATCCCGCCCCGCTCCAGATTGCCAAGCTGAAACGGTCCGTAGGCGATGCGGATCAGCCGCGTGACGCTCAGTTGCAGATACTGCATCACCCGCCTGATCTCGCGGTTGCGCCCCTCACGCAGCGAGACGGTAAGCCAGGCATTGGTTCCCTTTCGGCTGTCCAGCCCCGCCTCGATCCCCGCGTAGCGCACCCCGTCGATGGTCAGGCCGCGTGCGAGATCGGCCAGCGCGCGCGGCTCCACCTCGCCATGCACGCGCACGCGGTAGCGCCGTATCCAGCCGTTCGACGGCAGCTCGAGCTGCCGCGCCAGCGCCCCGTCATTGGTCAGCAGCAGCAGCCCCTCGCTGTTGATGTCCAGCCGGCCGACGCTGACCACGCGCGGCATCGTCTCCGGCATCTTCTCGAAGACCGTCGGCCGTCCCTGCGGATCCTTGTGCGTCGTCATCACCCCGTCCGGCTTGTGGTAGCGCCACAGCCGGGCGCGGGCCGGCGGTTCGACCACCTCTCCGCCCAACTGGACGATATCGCCTGCGGAAACGAAGGTCGCGGGATGGGTGACCGTCGCGCCGTTCAGCGCCACCCGTCCCTCTGCCACGAGGCGTTCGGCATCGCGCCGGCTCGCCACCCCGGCGCGCGCCAGCCATTTGGCGATGCGGTCGCCGGCGGGCGCTCCGGTGCCGCCCTCGCTCATTCGCGCGCCGCCTGGACCAGGGCGGACAGGATCAGCGCGTCGCCCGGATCGATCAGGAATTCGGGGTGCCATTGCACGCCCAGGCAGAAACGGCGGCCCTCCGCCTCGACCCCCTCGATCACCCCGTCGGCTGCCCGCGCGTTGACCCGCACAGCCGCGCCAGGCGCCGCCACCGCCTGGTGGTGCGAGCTGTTCACCTGCATCGTGTCGCGGCCCACGATCCGGTGCAGCAGGCTGCCCGGCAGGATCGCGACGGGGTGGCCAGGCTCGTGCCTTGGGTTGGGCTGCTCGTGGGCCAGCGCGCCCGGCACCGCATCCGGTATGTGCTGGATCAGCGTGCCGCCCAGCGCCACGGCCAGCAATTGCTGCCCGCCGCAAATGCCCAGCACCGGCATGCCCCGCGCCAGCGCCCCGGACAGCAACGCGTGCTCGGCCGCCGTGCGCTCCTGCTTGAGGGTCACGCTCGCATGTCTCTCGGCCGCACCATACAGCGCCGGATCGACATCGAAGGCGCCGCCGGTCACGATCAGCGCATCGACGGCGCCGAGCATCTCGGACGCCAATTCGGCCTGATGGGGCAGGGCCACCGGCACCCCGCCGCACGCGGCCACCGCACTGGCATAGTTGGTGCGCAGCGCGTACCAGGGATAGACCGAGTAGCCGCCCGGCTCCTCACGGTCGAGCGTGATGCCGATCACCGGCTTCTGTCGAACTGTCATGGCGCCAGTGCTACCGGCGCGCAACTCGTCTGCACAGGGCCAGCGAATGTCGATGGATGCGGCGTTGGAGGAAGCGCGGCTGGCCGCCCTGCGGGGGGAGGTGCCGGTCGGCGCCGTCCTGACCGGGCCGGATGGCCGCATACTGGCGCGCGCGGGAAACGAGGTCGAAGCGCGTCGCGACGCCTCCGCCCATGCGGAGATGCTGGTCCTGCGTGCGGCCGCCGCCCGGCTCGGCACGCCGCGCCTGACCGGCTGTGATCTCTGGGTCAGCCTGGAACCCTGCGCCATGTGCGCCGCCGCCAGCGTGCATTTCCGCGTCCGCAAGATCGTCTTCGGCGCCTACGACCCCAAAGGCGGGGGGGTGGAACACGGCGCCAGGGTGTTTGCCGCCCCTGGCTGCCTGCATGTGCCCGAACTGGTGGGCGGCGTGGGCGAGACCCGGTCCGCAGCCCTGTTGCGCGAGTTCTTCGCCGCCCGCCGCTGACGCTAGAGCAACTTAGTCCGATCAGATGATTCCATCTGATCGGATTTGCTTTAGGCCCGGCGCCTTGTCTCGCGCGGCTTGGTGCCCAGCCCGATCTTCTTGGCCAGGCTGGAGCGGTGGCTCGCGTAGTTCGGCGCCACCATCGGGTAGTCGGACGGCAGCCCCCAGCGCTCCCGGTACTGCTCGGGCGACAGGCCGAACGCCGTCATCAGGTGGCGCTTGAGCATCTTGAGCTTCTTGCCGTCTTCCAGACACACGATATGGTCCGGAAACACCGATTTCTTGACCGGCACCGCGGGCTGCCGAGCCTCCGGCGCGGGCGCAGCCTGTGCCCCGCCCAGACCGGACAGCGAAGTATAGACGCCGTGTATCAGCGCCGGCAAAGTGTCGGCATCCACAGCGTTGTTGGCCACGTGAGAGGCCACGATCTGTGCCGTCAGCCCAAGCACATCATGTGACGCAGGCGTGTCAGCCATCGTCGAAAACCTTCGTTATATTTGCGATGACTACCATATACGGAGCGCATATGGCTCGCCGCAAGATGTGCACCCGCAACAATGCCGAGAGCTTGAAACATGACACCCATACAATCGGCCGATAGTGCTCTCGACATCACAACCGAGCTCTGTCCAATGACCTACGTGCGCACTCGGCTGGCGCTCGATCGGCTGAAGCCCGGGCAGACGCTCTCCGTACGCCTGCGCGGCGAGGAGCCGTTGCGCCAAGTGCCCGAGTCGGCCGCCCGGCAGGGCCATGCGGTGCTGTCGACGGAGATACAGGAGGACGGCTCCACAATCCTGCTGCTGCGCCGCGGGCCGGTTTCAGTATTCACGGCCGCATAAGCTCACAATCTTGTAATACCAGTCGGCCTGTAGGCTGACATATTGTAGGAGGAAGGAAGGCCTTCTTTTTCGAGAAAAAGAAGCAAAAAGCTTCTGCTCTGTCGCCTGCACGACGGCTCGCACCAGTTCTGCCAAAGCGGGTCTGGCAGAATCTACGCGAGCACCCCCGCAGGCGCAGAAGACAGACGTTTTTTGGTCCTTTTTTTTCAAAAAAGGACTGCTTGCTTCAAGTCTCACCGAGCGTGAGGCGAAGCGTCAGCGCGTCCGTGCCATCGGCGTAATACCCCGGACGTCGCCCGACCTGCTCGAACCCAAGCCGCCGGTAGAGGGCGCGCGCCGCACGGTTGCGGGTCGACACCTCCAGAAACAGCCGTGCGGCCCCTCGCAACTCCGCCTCACGCGCGGCTCTGGTCACCAGACCCGTGCCCAGGCCCTGCTGCCGGCGTTCGGGGACCACCGCCACCGTCAACACCTCCGCCTCATCGGCCGCACACCGCACCAGGATCATGCCCCCGCGCTCGTCCAGCAGCCCGAAGACACCAGGCTGGGAGAGCTGGCCGGCGATGATCCGCGCGTCCCAGAATTCGTCCTCGGCAAACGCCCTGGCATGGATGGAGGACAGCGCCGTCGCATGCAGCGGGCCGGTGCGGGTGAGCTCGGCCACACTCAAGCCGGCATGTTCCGCACGGCCGGCGCGGCCTGACGGGC
>CAXUNK010000002.1:56969-57180 GCA_964252425.1 uncultured Acetobacteraceae bacterium | reverse complement strand
GCGCCGGGCCATGGTGGCGTGCCTGGGCCTGCCGCCCGCCGCGGCCCGGCCGACGGGGGACATGGTGACGGTCGCTGTGGACGCGGTCGAGCAGATGGACAGCTATCTGGCGCGGTTTCTGCCGGCCCAGCGCGCCACGGGGGCGGTCAGCCTGCTGGTGCTGCTGGCGGCGGCCTGCGCCAGCCCGGTCGCGGCCGGCATCATGGCCGCC
>CAXUNK010000002.1:0-56952 GCA_964252425.1 uncultured Acetobacteraceae bacterium | reverse complement strand
GTGCCGTTCACGGCCTTGATGATACTTGCCGGCGGGGCCGCTTCCGACCAGTCCCGCCGCCAATTTGACGCTCTCGCCCGGCTCGCCTCGATGTTCGCCGACCGGGTACGCGCGCTGCCGGCGATCCTGTGTTTCGGCGCCGAGCAGGCGCAGGCGCGCCGGCTGGCGGGCGCGGCGGACGAGCTGCGCCGGCGCACGATGGGCGTGCTGAAGGCGGCCTTCATCTCGTCGGCCGGGCTCGAGTTCTTTGCGGCCCTGTCGGTGGCGCTGGTGGCCGTCTATGCCGGGTTTGATCTGCTGGGATTGCTGCCGTTCCCCGCGCCGGAGCATCTGACCCTGGCCCGCGCCTTTTTCGTGCTGGCGCTGGCGCCCGAGTTCTACGCCCCGATGCGCCGGTTGGCCGCCGCCTACCACGACCGTCAGGCGGCGGAGACCGCGGCGGACCGGTTGATGGCGCTGGAAGGCGCAGCTTTGGTATCCGCCCCTGCGCAAGCGGTGCTGTCCGAGGCGCCACACATCCGCTTCGTGGCCGCCACGGTGCGCTATCCCGGCGACGACCGCCCAGCGCTCGACCGCCTCGATCTCGAGGCGCGACCCGGCGAGATCGTGGTGCTGCTCGGACCAAGCGGATCCGGCAAGACGACGGCGCTGAACCTGCTCCTGGGCCTGGCGCCGCTCACCGGTGGCGATGTGCTGGTGGGCGGGGTGCCACTCAGGGAGGCGGGATCCTGGACGCGCTCGGTCGCCTGGGTGGGACAGAACCCGGTGATCATGCCGGGGACCATCGGCGACAACGTGGCCCTGTCCCGCCGCGATGCCGACCGGTCGGAGATCGCGGCCGCAACCGGCCGCGTGGGCTTATGCACGCTCCTCCGCGCCCGGCCAGGAGGACTGGAGGCGCACGTGGACGAGCGCGGCACGGGGCTGTCAGGCGGGGAGCGCCGTCGGATAGCCTTGGCCCGCGCGCTCCTGAAGCAAGCGCCTATCCTGCTGCTCGATGAACCGACCGCCCATCTGGACGCGGCCGCAGAGGCCGCGCTGATCCTTGCGATCCGCCAGGCTGCCGCTGGGCGCACGACGATCATCGCCACCCATTCCGCCGCCCTCGCCCGCATTGCCGACCACGTCGTGCGCCTTGGGGGCGCAGGATGACCGCCCTGGCGCGCATGGTCGCCGGCGAGTGCCGTCGGCAGCGGGGGCGCTTTTGGGGGGCAGCTTTATTTGCGGCCGTCGCTGCCGGCGCCAGCGTGGCATTGCTGGGACTGTCCGGCTGGTTCATCACCGCTTCATCGGAGGCGGGGATCGCCGGTACAGCGGCCGCCGCAGCCTTCAACGCCCTGCTGCCGAGCGCCGGAATACGACTGCTCGCGATCCTGCGCACGGGCTGCCGGTATGGCGAGCGGGTCGTTGGACACGATGCAGCGTTGCGCGCCATGTCTCACCTCCGGCCGGCCCTCTTCCGAGCCTTGGCTGCCGCCCCGGCGAGCCAGGCGATGGCGTGGGCGGCGGGCGACGCGACGGCCCGTCTGGTCCAGGACGTCGGCGAAATGGAAACGGCGCTCGTCCAGCGCGCCCCGCTGTGCGGAGCGGCCATGGCTGGGGCATCCGGCGTTGGGCTGATGCTGATCGCCGGCCCGCGACCGGCTGCGGCTTTGACGGCGATCCTGGCGGCGGTTTTGATCGCAGCGCGTCTTCTCGCGGCCAGGCTGGACCAGCATGGCCGTGGCATCCCGTCCGCCCAAGGTTCGCTGAGGGCCGAAGTCGCCGCGGTTCTCGCAGCAGCCCCCGAGTTGCGGGCCTACGGCTTGGAAGCATGGGCGGCCGAGCGCGTGCGGGATCGGTCGGCGGCGTTGCTGGCGGTACAAAGCCGGGTCACCGCGGGAAGCGGTGCGCATGACCTTGTGCTGGCCACCGGCAGCGGGGTGGCGGTCTTCGGCGCGCTCCTGCTCGCGTGGCCAGGCGGTCCGGCGTTGGCAGCCTTGGCTGCGCTCGGCGCCGCGGCAAGTGTGGAGGGTTTTGGCGCTGTCCTACGGGTGCTACAGCACCGTGGTCGGCTGCAAGCCGCCCAGCATCGCCTTGACGTCCTCGTTGGCCCGGCGCGGGCGACGGGGCCGCGCTCCTCACCGGCGGGCGCAGAGCTCGGGTTGCCCGGCTTGGCCACACGGTTTCGGCGGGGACAGATCGTGGGCATCACGGGGCCCTCCGGCTGCGGCAAGACCACACTGCTCGAGACACTGATGGCTCTCCGCCCTGCCCTGCCCAGAGCGATCAGCATCGGCGGCATGGATCTGGCGGGCGTCGACGTCCGTTCGGCGCGGCGGATGTTTGCCCTCGCGCCGCAGGAGGCCGGCCTGCTGGCGGGCACCGTGCGCGAAAACCTCCTGCTGGCCGACCCGGCAGCGGCCGAGCCTGTCCTCTGGGGCGCGTTGCACGATGCGGTGCTCGATGAGCGCGTGCGCGCGTTGCCGCAGGGTCTCGATACCTGGATCGGCGAAAACGGCATGAACTTGTCCGGAGGCGAGCGCCGCCGACTGGTGCTGGCGCGTGCCTATGTGCGCAACGCGCCCTGGTTGCTGCTCGACGAACCGACCGAAGGCCTGGATGCCGCCAGCGAGACGGCCGTGGTCCGGCGGCTGCAGGCCCGGCTGGCCTCACGTCGGCAGGGCGCCCTCATAGTCAGCCATCGCAACGAGCCGCTGAGGATCTGCGACGTGACGATCACGATGGCCGCGGGGCAAGTCGCAGCTATCGTCGGGCGGCAATGGGCAGCGTGAGCCGGCGGCAGTCGGTCGCCGACAGGGTCGCCAGGGCCGGGTTGAGACGCCTGCCATAGGCGCTCGCCATGCGTCTCGCCGGGCGGGGTGATGACGACATCTCATCGGCTCCGGCCCGGGCAAGGCCGCGAGGCGTGGCGGTTGGCGCGGACGTGAGAGCGCATTCGACTCATCGAGCAGAGACTGCGTTCGGCGCGAGTTCCGTGGGCGGCTCAGAAATCGGCAACCGACGAGGCGATCTCTAAGCGAAGACACGCCTCTGCATCTCAGACGAGCATCAGCTTGCCATGAGCATGACCGGTCAGGCTCAGATCGAGTGCGGCCCGCCAATCCGACAAGGGGAACGTGCGCGCCACGGGCACCTTGAACCGGCCCTCGGCTGCGAGCTTTGCGAAGTCCGCGAGCACGCCGTAGCCGGACGGACCCTCAAAGCTGTTCCGGACACCTAACGCATCGGCAGCGGCGCCGTGATTGCTGACCGTGACGATACGATGGCCATCGCCATCGGCGATCCTGACCAGACTCGGCAGCACGCCGCTGATCGGGCCGGCGTCAAAAATCAGGTCGGGAGCGCCGCCGCTCAGGTCGCGCACGCGCTCGACCATGCCTTCGCCATAGGCCGTCACCTCGGCGCCAAACGCGCGAAGCTGGCGGGCGAATGTCTCCCCTGCGGCAGCGATCACCCGCGCACCGCGGAGCCGCGCCATCTGGACGGCCGCAAACCCGATCACCGTCCCGGCGCCATAGACGAACAGCGTGTGACCGGCAGCAACACCAAGAATGTCGAGACATCGGTGGGGAGTTTCGATCGCCATCGGCAGCGCCGCCGCATCGAGGAGGCCGAGCCCGGACGGCACGGGCGTCCATACAGAGAGGACCGCCTGCTCGGCCGCGCCGGCGCTTGGATGCTCCGTGTAGGCGGGCACTCCGAGCACATCATCGCCAACGGCTATAGCGGCCACGCCGTCGCCGACCGCGTCCACCGTTCCGGACACGTCCAGGCCGATCCCCCGAGGCAGGTTGCCGGCGAAAAGGCCTCGGCACAGCGCCCAGTCGGCCGGGTTCAAGCCGCACGCGTGGACTTTGATGCGGACATGCCCCGCGTTCGGTGCGGGAATATCGGCGTGTTCAAGACGCAGCACGTCTCCGGGTTCGCCATAGTGGTGGAAACGAAGGGCCTTCATGATAGCCTCCTACGTAATGTCAGCCGCAGACAAATAGGCGTAACGACAGTCACTGACAAGACGGGTAGGAAAGCCGAATGCCAAGGAGCGGAAAGGAGGCGCGCCGACGCCTGCAGCAAGCAACCTTGGAGCTGTTCCAGCAACAAGGCTACGACGCCACCACGACCGCCCAGATCGCCGCCAGAGCCGGCGTCACCGAAAGGACGTTCTTCCGGCATTTCGCCGACAAGCGGGAAGCGTTGTTCGATGGCGAGGAAGCCTTTCGGGACACGCTGGCCGAGCGGGTCAGGTCGGCGCCGGATGGCATGAGCCCGATGGAGGCGCTGCTTCACGCTTTCCGGTCGGTCGAACCCCTTCTGGAGCAGAACCGCCCCTTCACTGAGCCCCGACAGAAGGTCATCGCCGCGACTCCAGCCCTGCAGGAACGCGTATTGACCAAAACGGCGGGTATAACCGCGGCTTTATCGGCCGCGCTGGTCCAGCGCGGCGTCGACGAAGGCGTGGCCGCGTTCGCCGCCGAAATCGGGATGGCGACGCTCAGCAGGGCTACGAACACATGGCTCGCTCATCGCGAACCGGGTTTGAGTGGAAGCCTTGCTGGCGCCTATGCGGAATTGCGGCGGCTTTCATCTCGGCCACGCCCTGACCCGGAAGACCGGTCGGCGCGCCGCCGCGGTCAGCGCGATCAAGGCGGCTGAAACCATGGGCGTCCGTTCTTCAAGAACGTCGTTTATCTCACTCGAAGGGGTTGGCGAGATCGACGGTCTGCATGCCGAGTTCCGCAAACAGCTCGGAGCGCCGTGACGCATCGATCGCTAGCCCCTCGAAATCGTGCGGCGGAATGGCCCGTCGCTCCGTCGGCTGTCCCGTCAACGCGTTGATGCGCTCGAAGCCGGCTTGACTGTAAAGGTTGAGAAACCGCGCCGTCTCGCTTCGGACGGGCTGGAGTTGGCGACGTGCGTCATGTGCTTTGGCGTCGCGCTCATGCAGCCGGCGATGCCGACCCTGATGCGAAACTGGATGCCGGCACGCATCGGCCTCGCGTCCGCGGTCTATACCTGTGGCCTGCTCTGCGGCGAGGTGCTGCCAGTGCTCTGGCCGCACGCGTCCGAGCTTCCGGTTATTGGCGGCGGCTGGCGAGCGGTGCTGTTTCAGTGGTCGGTTCCCGTGCTCGCGACGGCGGCTGTCATCGCTGCTTTTGGACCGCGCCCGTCGCGCACGCCGAATCCGCGCCCAGTGCGGGCATGGCCGGAGTGGCGGCGGGGATCGATGTGGCAAGTCGGGCTTTTGCTCGGCGCCGTTAACGCCAGCTACTTCGGCCTGAACGGATTTCTGCCCGGATGGCTTTCGAAGGCGGGCGGTTCGTCGCAGATCCAACCGGCCTTGCTGGCGCTGAACGCGGCACAGATCCCGGCCTCGCTGCTTATGATGGTTTACGTCGAGCGTCTCGCGCTCCGCCGAGTGGGCTACGCGATGGGAGGCCTGGTCGTGCTGGCCGGAAGCGTCGGCCTTGCGGCGGCGCCTCCCGTCTTCGCCGTTGCGTTCGCCTCGGCTGCGGGCTCTCCCTCGGCTGCCTGCTGACGATGGCTTTGGCATTGCCGCCGCTCACCGTCGCTGCGATACGATAGCATCGTTTGGCCATGCTGAACGCTCCCGATCTGTTCGCATTTCGGGCATCTGCAACTTCTCGAACACGCAACGCCTGGCGAATTGAAAGGCTTTCTACTGCCGTTGCGGGGGTTCTGAGCCTGGGAAAGTGGTGATTGGCGCGAACTCAACCTGCAGGAGCTTCGCAGGCCGGCGGATGCCGTCGGGCGGCGGCGATGCGGTTCCTCCGTCCATGAGGAAGAAGGCGCGGCGGCCGTAATCGTCCGGTCCGCGGCCCCAGGCGCCTGCGGAAGGGCCGATCAGGTCGTAGGTGAAAGGATCGCCCGCGACCGACTGGGTGAAACCGCTATTGAGGCCGGGATCCATCGAGACGATGTCGATGGTGTTCTGGCGGTGGGTGGTCAGGTAGATGACCTGCGCGTCCTCGTCGATGCAGAAATCGTCGCCCATCCGGCCCGCCACGACGTACTCGGGCTCGCCGGCGGGCTCCAGCGTCGCCGGGTTCACCGGCACGCGCATGAGCAGCTTGTTGGCCGTCGCGCTGTAGTAGAGATACTGGCTGCGGGCGGCGTAATGGAGGCCGTTGACGCCCGGCTGCTCGGGTTTCAGCTTGCCCGGATAATAGCCCATGCTGGGATGCTTCAACCAGATGCGGGCCAGCGGCTCGCCCCGCAGGTCGACCCGCCAGATCAGGCCCGCGAAGCAGTCCGCCACCAGAATCACGCCGGGTGCGAACAGGCAGATGCCGTTGGGGCCGCGCGTCTCCTTGGGAAAGGTGAAGGCGAGCTCGCGCTTCAGCGGCGCGCCGGGCGACCAATCCTTGAAGTCGAACCGGTGCAGGTAGGATTCGTGGGTCGTGTAGATGTTGGTCGAGCAGACCAGCACGATTTCGGGTTCCAACTCCACGATGCCGACCGCCGGCTCGTCGAAGGTGTGCAGGAGCATGGGTTCGGCGGCCGTGCGCCCGTCGAACGGCGGCACGTACCAGAGGCCATGGTGGATCACCTCGGTGATCAGCACCGAGCCGTCCTGGCGCACCACGAGATTCTCGAGGAAGTGGCCGGGTGGGAACTCGGCGACCGTGGTGATGTAGGCATGAGGCGCTTGGTTCTGCGACACGGACTGTCTCCTATGATCCGTCGACGGAGCTGTCAGGCTGGGTAGGACCCGGCCCGCAGGGACGACCTAGGCGGGCGCCGGGACCTTGAAGGCGTTCAGAAGCGAGGAGACCGTGCCGTAGCATCCGGCCAGGAACAGCAAGTCGACCAGCCCCTGCGGCCCGAACTGCGATTGCGCATCCTCGTAGAGCGCGTCGTCGATCCTGTGATTGGCCGTGATCTCATAGGTGAACCGCTGCGCCAGCCGTTCTCTGACGCTGAGCCCGTCGGCGGGATCGCCCTTGATCAAGGCGGCGATGTCGGCGTCCGCAATCCCCACCTTTCGCGACACCGCAGCGTGGGCATACCGCTCGTAGTCGCAGCCCCAGACCGCCCCGACCGTCAGGATCACCACCTGGCGCACCCGTTCATCGAGCGTGGTGTTCTTCTGCTCAGCGGCCTGGAGCGCCAGAAAGGCCGGACTGATGCCGGGACTGTAGAGGACGGGGTTGAAGGGACCGATCAGCCGGCCGTCGCCCGTCTTGCTCTGGAAGCCGGCGGACTCCGCCCAGGGCACCATCCCGGTGGTGATTGTGTCGTAGGTCCTCTTCTGGTCCGGGCTCAACTCGGACGGCGAGAGCAGCTTGAGACGGCCGCCCAGCGCATCGTCGGCGGCGGCGCTCACTGGTCCAGCCCCACGGCGTTGGAAGGCACGTCGAACGCCATCAGCGTCAGCGAGACGGCGGTGGACCAGCCCATCAGGACGGTGACATCCACGATCCCCTTGTCGCCGATGAGCGCCTGCGCCGTCTTGAACAAGCCGAGCGGCACCACGCGAGGCTGGGCCAGGGTCGTGGCAAGCTTGTAGACAATCTCCTCCCGCGGATCGTCGAAGGAGGTCGGCAGGTTGGCGATCAGAGCTTGGACCTTCTCGGGATCGAGGTGGCCTTGCTCCTCGCCGATCTTCTCGTGCTCGTAGTTGCCATACGCTGCCAGCCAACGACCATTGATGACGTTGGTGACGATCTCAATCTCGGCTTTCGTGAGACTGGATTCCTTTTGGTAGTAGTAACCAGT
Source organism: uncultured Acetobacteraceae bacterium (assembly GCA_964252425.1). GTDB lineage: Bacteria > Pseudomonadota > Alphaproteobacteria > Acetobacterales > Acetobacteraceae > BOG-908. The sequence continues at coordinate 49,212 of CAXUNK010000002.1, read as the reverse complement.
GGGCACAATCGTCTTGGAAAGCGTCGGGTTGGCGACCCAGATCTTGTGCGGGCCGGGAACCTGGCCCCTGAGCTTTACGGTGAAATCGTAGGCGTCCTTCATCTCCGGAGACATCTCGGCCACCGGAGTTTCCTGATAACGTCCGAAGGTGCCGAAGTCGTCATTGCTGGACATTCGAGATTCCTTTCTTCGTGGGCTCCGCAGCGACACAGAGCGCTTACGATAGACGGCGCTTCAAGCCCAAAGCGCGCTCGACGCGGCGACTCGATCAAGCTGACCAGCAACAGGAGCCGGTCTGCGGCGGCCATTTGGGCCAGTGCTTGCTCTTGTTCTCGGGTCCATACGCCCAATCGGGGCCGCCAACCTTCTCTAACGCACCCTGAGCTTTTGCAACCGACCTTGCGATAGGCGCTGCGGCGGCCAGTAATCACGGGACACGAATTGCGTGCCCGCGAAAGCAAGCCACCGCCCTCCCGCCAGTTTACCCGTAAGATGAACTACTGCGGACCGATTGGCCGCGAGTGCAGTCGGTAAAAGGCCGCGTCTGGTCAGCGGTTTGCTGAACTTAGCGAGAATGTCAGCAATCGCCTGGACACCTTGGCCAATCATTCCCACTCGATCGTGCCCGGTGGTTTGCTGGTGATGTCGTAGGTCACGCGGTTGACGCCGCGGACCTCGTTGACGATGCGGGCTGCGACGCGCGCCAGGAAACTCATGTCGAACGGGTACATGTCGGCGGTCATGCCGTCTGTGCTGGTGACCGCGCGCAAGGCCACGACGCGGTCGTAGGTGCGGTGGTCGCCCATCACGCCGACGGTGCGCACCGGCAGCAGCACCGCGAACGCCTGCCAGATCGCGTCGTACAGGCCCGCCGCGCGTATCTCCTCCAGGTAGATCGTGTCGGCGCGGCGCAAGATGTCGAGCGCCTCGCGCGTGACTTCGCCAGGGATGCGGATTGCGAGGCCTGGTCCGGGAAAGGGGTGGCGTCCGACGATCGCGTCGGACAATCCGAGCTCGCGTCCCAGCGCGCGCACCTCATCCTTGAAGAGTTCGCGCAAGGGTTCGACGAGCGTCATGCGCATGCGCTCGGGCAGGCCGCCGACATTGTGATGCGACTTGATCGTGACGGAAGGGCCGCCGGTGACCGAGACGCTTTCGATCACGTCCGGATACAGGGTGCCTTGCGCTAAAAAATCCGCGCCGCCGATGCGCGCCGCCTCCTCCTCGAAAACCTCCACGAACAGCCGTCCGATGGTCTTCCGCTTCACTTCCGGGTCTGTGACACCGGCGAGCGCGCCGATGAACAGCTCGGAGGCGTCGCGGTGGACCAGCGGCACGTTGAACCGGCCGCGGAACGTGTCCACGACCTGCGCCGCCTCGCCGGCGCGCAGGAGCCCGTGATCGACGAAGATGCAGGTGAGCCGATCGCCCACCGCCTCGTGGATCAGCACGGCGGCCACCGAGCTGTCCACGCCGCCCGACAGGCCGCAGATCACCCTGCCCTGCCCCACCTGGGCGCGGATGCGCTCGATGGCCGCGGCGCGGAAGGCGCCCATCGTCCAATCGCCGGCGCAGCCGCATACGTGGTGGGCGAAGTTGGACAGAAGTTTCGCCCCGTGCGGCGTGTGCACGACTTCCAGATGAAACTGTGTGCCGTAAATGCGCCTGCTCTCGTCGGCGATCACCGCGAAGGGTGCGCCCTCGCTGCTTGCGACAGCGGCGAAACCCGCCGGCAGCGCGGTCACCCGGTCGCCATGGCTCATCCACACCGTCTCGCGCGCCCCCACCTCCCACGCGCCGTCGAACAGGGTGCACGGGGCGGTGACATCGACGGTGGCGCGGCCGAACTCCTGGTGCTCGTGCCCCTCCACCGCGCCGCCAAGCTGGCTGACCAGGAGTTGCTGTCCGTAGCAGATTCCAAGGATCGGCAACCCCAAGGCGTAGACCGCCGGGTCGGCCTTCGGCGCACCTAAATCAGCCACGCTGGCCGGGCCACCCGACAGCACCAGCCCGCGCGGCGCGAAGCCGGCGATACGTGCGGGCGTGGCGTCGAAGGGGAATATCTCGCAATAGACGCCCGTCTCGCGCAGCCGTCGCGCGATCAGCTGCGTCAGCTGGCTGCCGAAATCGAGGATCAGCAGACGTGATTGGGGGATGGGCTGCATGACCCATTCAGCATGCGCGGCCGCTGCTTCGCAAGCACCGGCCCGCCGGCGAGGCATAAAAACCTTGCTAAAATGTTTTTTTTGAGACAATAAACAAACGGTAAACGGCGGCTCGCGTCGGTGTTGGATATTTCAGTCGGAGGTTTTGAGTGGCTCCCATTGGCGGAAGGCTTGGCAGGAGCGCACATCGAGATCACGCAGCCGACTGGCCGGGTGTGGCCGGATTGTCGAGCGCGCCCGGCACGATCGCCATCGAGAGCAGCGGCGACACGATCTCGATTGGCGGGACACACACGCTCGACCACGTGACCATAGAGATCGGCGACCCCACTCCGGACTATCTTGGCGACGCGCTGTTCGCGGACGGACCTGGTGGGCGGACGAGCACGCTGACACTGGGTGCCCACACAAACGTCTTGCAGACGGGCAGCAACGCCACGCTTGCCGGCGCGGGTGACCGTGGTCTGGTGATCAATCGCGGCAGCATCACGGCGGGGATGACCGGCACGTTCACCTTGCGGTCGCTGGATAATGCCGGGCGGATCGCGGTGAGCGGCGGCGGCGAGGCGCTGCTGTCGGGCATCGCGAACTCGGGCACGATCAGCGACACGGACGGGGTGATCTCGGTCCAGGGAAGCCTGCTGAATAGCGGGCTGATGTCGGTGAGCGGCGCCGGCGCTGCCTATCAGGCCGATCCTTACACCGTGCCGGGCCTGACCAATGACGGGGTGTTCAGCGTTGGCCCGGATGCGACGGCCAGTTTGGGCCTGTACGGGTACGGATGGACCAATGCCGGCACGTTCGACATCGCCGGCGGCCTGTTGTCAGTCGGCGGCAGCTTCTCGCCGTTGGAGTTGGGCCAGGTGCACGAGTCATCCGGCGGCACGCTCGGGTTGGCGGGCACGCTGATCAACACCGGCACATTTGCGCTGGGCCGGGCCGGCGCGTTGCCGCTGGTGGCGTTGCAGGCGGGGGGCGAGATCGATGGCGGGGTGGTGAGCGATTCGGGCGGTGGCCTGCTCGCGCAGGGCGGCACGCTGGCCGGCGTCACCTACCGCGGCGCGTTGTCGCTGTCCCAGGCGGGCGCACGCGGCGTGGTGGTGGACGGACTGACCCTGACCGACCCGCTCGGAGCGGGGCTTGGGGCGCTTTCGGTGACAGGCGCGGGCAGTTCGCTGGTATTCGGCACCTCCGAGACGCTGGACCGGGCCCGAGTGACGTTGGGTGGCGCCGGCACAGGCGCCCAGCTTGCCGTGGCACCCGGACAAACGCTGACGCTGGGAGCGCAGCTGGCTCTGACGCAGCTTGGCGCCTCGGGCGGAATCGGCTCGGCGGGCGCCACGCTCGTCAATGATGGCCGGATCGTTGCAAATCAGGCCGGGGGCACGCTCACGCTCGACGGCGCGTTCGCCAACGCCGGCACGTTCCTCGTCAGCAACGGCGAGACGCTGCGGCTTAATACGACTGCCCTGTCCAACACCGGTGTGTTCAGCGTCTCCCATGCCGTGCTGGACGTGTCGCAGGCGACCGCTTCCGAGTTGGCCGCGATCGAACTCATTGACACCCAGGTGGATGTCACCGGCAGGCTCGCGTCGGATGGTGGCACGTTGTTCGTGGGGCCTGGCAGCGCAGTGCCGGCACTGAGCGTCTCCGGCATGCTGGCAGGTGGGACCGTGCACGATTCCGGGGGCGGGGTGCGCTTCGCGGGGGCTCCGGTTCTGGACGGGATCGGCTACCAGGGTGTTCTGGCGATCGACCAGCCCTTCGTGAGCGTGACCGTGCTGGACGGGCTGCACCTGACCGACGCCAGCGGCACCCTGCCCGGCAGCCTGACAGTGACGGCACTGGGCGCTTCGCTGGTTTGGGACAGCACGCAGGCGCTGGACAACGCGACATTGTCGATCGGCGGCGCCTCCGGCCTATACGCGCCGCCCGCGCTTGTCGCGGCGCCAGGCGGTCCCGAAGTGCAACTGGGAAGTCGGCTGCAAATACGACAGGCCGGCGCCAATGCCGAGATCGGCAACGGCTACGGCAATTTTTCCAGCGCCGCCACGCTGACGGCCAACGTGGCTGGCGGCCAGTTCATCCTTGGCGGCGACCGGTTCAGCAACACGGGGACGCTGGGGATCGGCGGGGGCGACACGGTCACCATCGCCAGCGGCGGCTTCACCAATGCCGGGCTGGTGGTGCTGGGCGTGGGTGGGGCGCTCGACCTCAACCTGTTCGCCTATCTGCAGGGCGGCAGCCAGGCCGGCCAGAGCTTCGCCAACACCGGCCGCATACAGATGGCGGGCGGCACGCTGGCCGAAGTGACGCTTGGCGGCGCTCTGCCGAAGGTGCCGATGCTGAACGCGGCCGGCGGCGTCATCTTCGGCGCCGGCGTTATCGCGAGCCAGATCGACAATGACGGCGTGATCGAGGCGCGAGGCGGCGCGCTGAATCTTGTGCAGACCGTGTCGGGTGAAGGCACGCTACGCGTGGATACTGGCGCAACCCTGGTCCTGGGCGGTGTCGGCGCGGGACAGACGGCCGTGTTCAACGGTGCGGGCGGCGTGCTTGGACTTCAGCCGGCGTATTTCCTGGGCGAGATCGGCGGGTTTGCGGCGGGTGACACGCTGGACCTCTTCGATACCAGCGCTCAGTCCGCCAGTTTTGTGGGTGACACGCTGGACGTCGTGCTGGCCAACAACACCACGCTGCACTTCGACACGACCACTGAGCTGTCCGGAAGCCTGACCGTGACCGCAGGGCTGCATGGCGATTCGCTGATCCGGTTTGCCCCCCTTGACCACCAGCTGATTGCGCCCGGAGGTCAGCCTTTCCTGGAGCTTGGCCACCAATTTTACTAAGGCTAATACGAGTATTGATTTGGTTGACGTATGCAGGTTGGATGTCGAGTAATCATGGCGGAACGGTCGCGTGTAAACCGTTCCGCCATGATTGGGGCTAGACGCCCGCGGTTTGCCCGGCGGCAGATAGCGACATGAACTTCTGCGTCGTTGGCACGATCGCCTGCTCGATGAACTTTGCCATCGCCTGCTCCTCACCCAGTGACTGACGCAAGCTTGGGACAGCGGCGGTATCGCCGACCTGTTCGGCCATCGCGATCAAGCTTGTGTAAGCCGCGATTTCTTGGTGTTCGAAAGCGAAATTGGCGAAGGTGTTCTTCAGGATCTCGTCCGGCGCCGGCGCATGCAGGGCGGCCGCGACGTTGCCCATGACGGATGTCACAGTGCTTTTGACCGTGGATGGCGAGGTACCATGCCGCTGCAGGATCGCCTCCAGCCGGCGGGCCTGCTCCAGCGATTCCGCGTGGTGCTTTTGCAGTTGCGCCTTCATCTCCGGATAGTTTTCCAGCCGCTCGACCTGGCGCTCGGTCAGCTCGATCGCTGTCTGCTCAAGCGCATGCAAGTTGCGCAGGCCGGTGTGATAGATCTCGTGCATCTTGTTGCCGCCGGCATCGCCGTCCATCTTCTCTTCTCCGTGTTATCGTGTCACCGCACAGCGCGCGGGCGTGCGTCAGGCTCCGTGTGTCACGCGCGTTTGATTATCGACGGCGGCGACGCGCGGCGGCACCCAAGAACAAGGCGCCGAGAGTGGCTGCGGCAGCCGTGGCCGCTGGGTTCAGCTGTGCTTCTAGCAGCAAGCTCGTGCGGCGGGTAAACGGATGCAGCGTGCTGCGCTCGTCCAGATCCTCGCGCGCCTCGTACAGATTGTCACGTCGGGCGGCATCGCCCGGGTCTTTGGTCGTCTGCGTCAGGCGTCCGGCATTGGCGAACACCCAATCCATGACGCGCGGCACCGTTTGATTGGCGACGACCAGCGACAAGCCGCCGGCACCACCGATCGTGATGTCGCGCACACGGTGTTCGGCGCCGTGCAGGATCGCGCGCGCCACCAGATGGGGGTGATAGGCGGGTGGCGGGTTGCGAGTGCCTGGGGAGCCGATCAGGTTTCGGGCATGTTCCATGAACGAGGTGTCGATTGCCGCAGGCTTAATCAACGTCAACGAGATCGGATAGGCGTTCGCCTCCGTCTCGCGGCGAAAGGCTTCGGTGAAGCCTTTGACTGCGAACTTCGCCGCGCAGTAGGGGCCCTGATATGGGATCGCGAATTCGCCCAGCACGCTGCCGACATTGACGATGGCACCGCCTGAGGTCTTCAGATGCGCGCTGGCGGCCAGCGTGCCGTGCACCACGCCCCAGTACACCACGTCGAACAGGCGGCGCTGATCTTCCAGCGGCACGTCCTCGATCGCACCGTAGATGAACGCGCCGGCATCGTTGATCCAGGTGTCGAAACCGCCAAAGGCCTCGATCGCACGCGCGGCCGCGGCATCGACCTGCGCACGGTCAGCGACGTCGGCGACCGCATATTCTGCCTGTCCGCCGCGCCCGCGCAACTCGTCGCTGAGCTTGGCCAGAGCCTCCTCGTTGCGCGCCACCAGCAGCAGACGCGCGCCGCGTTCGCTGGCCAGCCGTGCGGTGGCCAGGCCGATACCGGATGTGGCGCCGGTCAGCACGATGGTCTGTCGGTTGATCGGCTTGAGCTGGGCTGCTGGCATGTCTGCGCATCCGGAAAGTTCGGCACGCGAACACGGGGCCGCGCGGCGAGTTGCACCATGCGTCACAACGCAGCGTGTTGTGACCTCGCCTAGGCAAGACGTGGGCGGGTGGACATGACCATCAGTCCGGCCGTGGCCAGAGGAGTAAGTGCAGAGACGGCGGTGAACGCGGGGACGCCCAACGCCGCCACCAGCGCCGGTGGCGCCAGCATGGTGGCCAGCCAAACTGCCGCCGCTATCCATGGCTCGCCGGGAAGCCAGCGCCGCACGCCCGCGTCCAGCAGCACCAGAATTGCGGCGATGGCCGGAAGCAACGCGTCGTAGTCGCCGACATGGGGCGAGGCGAGCACGGTGGCGCAAAGCAGCACGCATAGTCGCTGCGGCCAATCGCCATCTCGCGCGAAGACGCGCCAGACGCACAGGGCCGAGAACACCATGGCTGCCGCCTGCCCGGCCGAGGCCAGGCTCTCGGGCGCGCCGAGCGTGCGCAGGCAGGTGTGGACGCTTTGGTCGTAGAGGCGTACGGCGCCGACCAGACCGGGCAGCGCAGGGTCGGTGCCCGTCGCCAGCCGAAGCCACGCGGTCCAGGGACGCAGGCCGGTGGCGGCCAGGCTGCAGGCGATCAGCCAAGCACTGCCCGCCAGGCCGCCAGCGATGGCGCGCCAGTGACGGCCGGCGAGCAGCGCTACCGGCACCATCAGCGCGAATTGCGGCTTCAGCAGCAACAGGCTGAACAACGCGCCGGCGCTGACCGGGGCGCTTGGCAGCCAGGCGACACCGGCCAGGATGACGGCGGCCAGCCCGAAACTCAGTTGGCCGGCGCCCAATATGTAGGCGGTGGCGGGGCAGAGCAGCACGCCGGCGCACAGCCATGCCCGGCTGCGTGCATGCCCCGCCCAGGTCCACAGAGCGGCCAAGAGGGCGGCGAGGCTGAATGACAGGAACATTGCCAGCGAGGCCGGGTAGGATGGCCACCCGAACGTCAGCGCGAGAAGCAAGGTGACGGGCGGATAGACCCAAGGGTGAAACACGAGTGGTTTGGCGAACCACGCACGATGCGTCCAATTGAGCAGGTCGGTGAACGCCAGCGGATCGGCCAAGGTGTGGAAATCGCCGATACGTGCGAGCCGTGCGGCCTCGTGGAAAACCACCCAGTCCTGGCCTGGAACGTTGCGGAACACGGCGTAGAACATCGCCCAGCCGAACGGGGCCAGGCAGGCGAGCAACAGCACGATGCGGCGTGCCGTACGTCGCTGTCCATCGAACAGGTTCTCCGTCACGCCGCGTCGCGGATGCGCAGGCGCCTGGACAGATCCGACTGCAGGCGCCGGTCCGGATCGACATCGTCCAGAACGGCGCGAAACTCTGCCCAGCGCGGGTACATCGCGCGGAAATCTTCTGGTGTCAGCAGCGCGTCCTTGGCCAGATAGACGCGCCCGCCATGATCGCGGGTGATGGCGACGAGGCGTGCGTAGAGCGCCTCGATGCCGGGCGACGCCGGAAAATCCAGAGCAAGCGTGTAGCCGGGGCGGGGGAACGACAGATATCCGGCGCTGTGCGGCGCGAGGCCTGGCCCAAGGCGTTTCAACACAGCCAGGAACGACGCGCGGCCGGACTCTGCGATGACGTGCATGAGCTCCGCTAGTGCGCGCGAACCGGACTCGAACGGCAGGACGGTCTGGAACTGATGGAAGCCACGCTTCCCGTAGATGCGGTTCCAGCCGCCAAGCGCGTCGAGCGGATAGAGGAATTTCCCCAGGGCCATCTCGCGAACCGTGCCGGCGCGCGGCACGCGGCGCCAATACGCCGCGTTGAACGCCCTTATGCTCAGCTTGTTGAGCGCGACATTCGGAAAATCAAAAGGAATTTCCAACGTGCGTGGGCGGGGAAGCCGCACGGCGGCGTCCGTCGGTTCGGCCGTCTCCAGCACGCCGCGGCCCAGCGCGCGGCGGCGCGCCGTGCCGTCGATCCAGCCCACCGCGTAGCTGGCGCCGGCGGCCTGGTCCATGGCGTCGAGGAATGATTCCAGATCTGGCAGCCGCTTGAGCGAAACGCGCACGCCTGGTCCTGGTACACGCTGCATGCGGAACGCCACGCGCGTGACGACACCGGTCAGGCCGAGCCCGCCGCAGGTGGCGGCAAACAGCGCCGGCTCGCGTGCCGGCCCGATCGTGCGCAGCGTGCCGTCAGCCGTCAGCACATCGAGTTCGGTGACGTGCTGCGTGAAACTGCCGGCCAGCTCGTGATTCTTGCCGTGCACGTCGTGAGCGACCGCGCCGCCGATCGTGGCAAATCCGGTACCCGGCGTGACGGGCACGAGGAAGTTCTGCGGCAGGAACGTGGCCAGCAATTGCCGGAAGCTGACGCCAGGCTCCACGGCGATGTCGCCAGTGTCCGGATCGAACGACAGGATGCGGTCCAGTCCGCGCGTCAGGATGACCGCGCCCTGCCCGTTCAGCGCCGCATCGCCATAGGATCGGCTGGCGCCATGCGCGATCACGCCGCGAGCGCCCTGACCTTGGTCGGCAAAGACACCGGTCAGGCTTTCGGTGCCCGCAGGCTCGAGGGTGACGCTCGATGAGCGTGCCACGCGGCCCCAACCGGACAGGGTTGCCAAGCCTCGCTGGATCACAGCGTGGCCGCCAGGATAGCCATGAGGCTAGCTAGCCCGCTGGCGAGGCTCACCCGGTCGCGGAGCGCGAAGACCACGGGATCGTCATGCATCATCCCCCGATTTGCCAGCATCAGCACGCGACTCACCCAGAACAGCAGAATGGGGCACAGCGCCCAGAGGGCCGACGGGTGATGATAGAGCGGCAACACGTCGAAGCTGTTGACGTAGAGCGCCATGACCAGGACGGCCATGTAGCCGGACGCGGCGGCCATGCTGCGCAGCATGTCCAGATCTTCCGGCGCGTAGCCCCTGCCCGCCAGATGCGGTGTCTCGGGCGCGCGTCGGATGGAAAGCGTCAACTCGGTCAGCCGTTTGACGATTGCGAGACAGAAGAACAGGAACAGCGAAAAAGCCAGCAGCCATGGCGAGATCGGGATGTGCGTGGCTGCGGCACCCGCGAAGATGCGCAGGGTGTAGAGCCCCGCCAGCATGATCACGTCCCAGACCGCGCGCCGCTTCAGCGCGAAGGAATAGGACAGTGTGCAGACGTAATAGATCGCAAGCATTGCGAAAAACGCCCAAGGGAGCGATGCGGAGAGGGCCAGAACCGCGGCTGCCAGCCCGGCCATCAGCCCAGGCGCCCAGCTCAGCGGCAACGCCCCGCTGGCGAAAGGACGACGACGTTTGGTGGCGTGCGCCCGGTCGTGCGGCAGATCGAGCAGATCGTTCAGCAGATACACGCTGGACGCGCATAGGCTGAACGCGAGAAACGCCAGCACGGCGTGCAGCAGCCGGGCGCCGCCGGCGGCATGCGCGGCCAGCATCGGCACGAACACCAGGAGGTTCTTGGCCCATTGGTGGAGCCGCATCGCGCGTGCGAGCAGACGGCAGATGCGTGAGGCAGAGGCCGCCTGGCCGAGGCTGGTCACCTCGCCAGAGGCGGAGCGTGCCGCACGCAGCAGAGCCGATGAGGGTGACACGACATAGGCACGGCGCGCGGCGCGCCACACCGGAATGTCAGCCGCCGTGTCGCCCACGTAATCGAATCGCGCGCGGCCGAACGCGTGCGCCAGCGCCTCCGCCTTGGCCTCACCCTTGAGGTTGGTCGTGCCATCGGAGGCCATGACGCTCTCTATGCCGCCGACATGGCGGGCCACCTCGCGCGCGACGTGCTGGTCTGCCGCGGTGGCCAGATAGACAAGCCGGCCTTCGTTCCGCGCGGCCTGGGCCAGGGCAAGGACATCGTCGTTATAGGGGAGGCTGGCCGCATCGAGTGCTGCCGCCTGTCCGAGCGCACGCTTGAAGGCGGCACGATCGCCGAACGCGCGCGGAAGCAGGGCGAGAAGGCGCAGTGGGCGGGTCGCGAGCAGGCGCAACGCCGTTTCGATCAGCGTGTCGGATCGCACCAGGGTGCCGTCCAGGTCGAGCACAAGCGGCGTCATGCCCACCTTGTGCCCGAACCGGCGGGCGCGCGCGAGGGTGGCGCGGCTTTTCAACCCGGCCCCCCGTCTCTACTCTGCCGCCATGAACCCCACCGCCTGCATCGTCGTCATCGGCAACGAGGTCCTGTCCGGGCGCACCCAGGATGCCAACACCGTCTATCTGGCCCGGCGCCTGGGCGAGATCGGCATGCCGGTGCGCGAGGTGCGGGTCATCCCCGATGTGGCCGAGACCATCATCGGCACCGTCAACGAGGTTCGCGCCCGCTACGACCATGTTTTCACCACCGGCGGCATCGGACCGACCCATGACGACATCACCAGCGAATGCATCGCCGCAGCCTTCGGCGTGCCGTGGGAGCCGCAACCAGATGTCTGGGCCAGGATGACCGCGCATTACGGGGCAGAAAGGTTCAACGCGGCGCGCCAGCGCATGGCCACGATGCCGCGCGGCGCCGTGCTGATCGATAACGGACACATCGCGCCTGGCTTCTCGATCGGCAACGTGCACGTCATGGCGGGTGTGCCGGCCATCATGCGTCTGATGTTCGAGGCGCTGGCACCCAGCTTGCAAGGCGGCGCGCCGGTGATCTCGCGCAGCGTGCATGGCGTCGGCGTGCGCGAGGGCGACATCGCGGCCGGACTGACCGAGGTGCAGTCGCGATACGCGATGCTGGATATCGGCAGCTACCCCTATTTCCGCGACACGGGGTCCGGCGTGGCCATCGTTGCCAAGGGAACCGACGCTGAAGCCGCCGAAGCGGCTATTGCCGACGTCACGCGGTTGTTCGAAGAGCTTGGAGCGGCACCGGTGCAGGGCGAACCCGGTTAGAGCGGGTGCTGCTCTAACCGCCGCCCTCCTCGGCCGCCAGGGTGCGTACCGGCTCGACCGGGTGAAGCTGCCATGGCACGCCGATCACCGCGAGATCGGGGCCGGCATCCTGCAGCAGGGCGCGGCGGAGCCGGCGTTCGCGGTGGGTGTGGAGCAGCGTCTCCCACCAACGCCCTTCCACGAGCTGCGGCAGCACGACCGCGATCGGCCGGCCGGGATCGCGCTCCTGCTGCTCGCCGATCAGGCGCAGCAATGGGCCCAGCACGTTGCGATACGGCGAGGAGCGCACCAGCAAGGCGGGCGCCGTCAGCCCCGCTTCCCGCGCCGGTACCTCCACGCATTGCGACCACTCTTGGCGCAGGCTGCGCTCGTGCTCGTCCGCATCCGGTCCCTCCAGCTCGGTGCAGTGCAGAGCGGTCACGTCGCAGGACAGCCGCATGGCGAAGCTGACCGCCTTGTGCGCCACCCGGTCCCACCGGCCGATCGGGATCAGCAGATGTGGCGGCTGCGGGCGGCTCAGGTCGAGCGGGGCGTCGCTGCCGGGCAATAGCTGGCGATCCAGCGCGGCGTAGTAGCGGTGCACGGCGTGAAGCCCGAACAGCGTGGCCGGGATCACCAGCACCGTCAGCCACGCGCCCTCGGTGAACTTGGCGGCCAGGATGATCAGCAGCGCCGTGCCGGTGGCCAGGGCGCCCAGCCCGTTGATCGCCAGGCGCGCCCGGTTGGCGCCCCCGTGACCCGCGCGCCACCAATGCGCGGCCATGCCGGCCTGCGACAGGGTGAACGAGAGGAAGGCTCCCACGGCGAAGAGCGGGATGAGCCGGTCCGTGATGCCGCCGAACGCGAGCAACAGCAGCCCGGCGCCCGACGTCAGGAACAGCACGCCGGCCGTATAGACGAGCCTGCGGCCAGGCACGGCGAAGGCGCGCGGCAGGTAGGCGTCCTCGGCCACAAGCCGGCACAGGCGCGGGAAGCCGACGAACGAGGTATTGGCCGACAGACACAGCACGGCCAGCACCGCCCCGATCACCATGTAGTAGAGCCAGCCGCGCCCATAGACGGCGCCCACCAACTGCGAGACGACGCTCTGGTAACCAGGTCTGGTCTGGTCCATGGCGGCTATCCCGTATCGTGTGCAGATGAAAGCAATGCCGCCCAGCAGAACGGCCAGGACGACGACGATGACGGTCAGCGTGCCGTGAGCGTTGCGGGTGCGCGGCTCGCGAAACGCGCTGACGCCGTTGCTGACAGCCTCCACCCCGGTCATCGCCGTGCAGCCCGCGGCGAAGGCGCGCAACAGCAGCCATAGCGTTGGGGGACCTGAGGCGGCGGCCAGCGCCGGCGGCTTGATGACGGGAGTTGGGTGCCCGGCGAGCAGATGGGTCAGGCCGAGCGCCAATATGCCGCCCAGGCCGAAGATGAACAAGTAGGTGGGGACGGCGAAGCCCAGCCCCGTCTCACGCGTGCCGCGCAGATTGGCCACCGTGATCATCGCGAGCACGCCTAGACATAGGGCCAAGGTGTACGGGTGCAGCGACGGCACGGCCGAGGTAAGCGCGCCGATGCCGGCTGAGATCCCGACGGCCACGTTCAGCATGTAGTCGACCATCAGCGCGGCTGCGGCCAGCAGCCCATACCAGGCGCCCAGGTTCTCGCGTGCCACCGTGTAGGAGCCGCCATTGGACGGATAGGCGGTGATCGTCTGCCAATAGGAGAAATACAGAATGGCAAGCAGAAGCAGGATGACGCCGGTGATCGGCGCGATGCTGGCCAGGCCCGCAGCACCCAGCGGCGCCAGCACCGTCAACGCCGCCTCCGGTCCGTAGGAGGCGGAGCCGAGGCCATCCAGCCCCATGGCCGGTACGCCTTCCAGCACGCCGATCTTGGTGTCTTCCGCCTCTCGGTTGGCGAGCCGACGGCCGAAGACGGTGCTCATCAACGACATGCGTCAGACCCCAAAGATGCGCGCGGAGAACGCGATCGGAGCAGGAGGGTTTGATCCTGTCTGGCGCTCGTTGGTGGACAGGCGAGACCTGTCGCCCGATCGGTGGTAAGAACGCTCCGCTGGGAGCGTGCCGGCCATTTCACCTGGAGCAGTCGAAGACCATGAACCGGCGATTGAACGTCGTGCCGTTCGTCGATGTGGACAACATGATGCGCCTGGTGCACGCGATCGGCATCGAGCGGTTCCTGACCGAGCTAGCCGACGTGATCGCCGCCGATTTCCGACGCTGGCCGTCCTTCGACAAGACGGCGCGCGTGGCCTCGCACAGCATAGACGGGGTGATCGAGCTGATGCCGACCAGTGACGGCACGCTCTACGGGTTCAAATACGTCAACGGTCATCCGAAGAACACGCGCGACGGCCTGCAGACGGTGACGGCGTTCGGCGTGCTGTGCGATGTGTTCACAGGCTATCCGCTGTTGCTGAGCGAGATGACGATACTGACGGCATTGCGCACCGCTGCGACCAGTGCAGTGGCGGGCCGCGTGCTGGCGCCGCCCGACGCGCGCACCATGGCGCTGATCGGCAACGGTGCGCAGGCCGAATTCCAGGCGATGGCGTTCCGCGCGCTGCTGGGCGTCGATCGGCTGCGACTCTATGACATCGATTCGGCGGCGAGTGCCAAGGTCAGGCGCAACCTGGCCGGCTTCGGTTTCGAGATCACGGTATGCGACAGCACGCAAGATGCGGTCTTGGGCGCGCAGATCGTGACCACGGTAACGGCAGACAAGCAATATGCGACGATCCTGACCGACAACATGGTGGGCGCCGGCATCCACATCAACGCGATCGGCGGCGACTGCCCCGGCAAGACCGAGCTGCACGCCGACATCCTGCGCCGTTCCGACATCTTTGTAGAATACGCGCCGCAGACACGCATCGAGGGTGAGATACAACAATTGCCGCTGGAACACCCGGTGACCGAGCTGTGGGAAGTGCTGGCCGGCCAGGTGACGGGCCGCCGGAGCCACTCGCAGATCACCTTGTTCGACTCGGTGGGGTTCGCGATCGAGGATTTCTCGGCGCTGCGTTACGTGCGTGACAAGCTGCTCGATTACCCGATGTTTTCCGAACTCGATCTGTTGGCCGATCCTGACGAGCCGCGTGACCTGTTCGGCATGCTGTTGCGCGGCGAACCGGCGCTGGCCTGAGGTCGCGGCAGAGACTCCTGCGCGTGCTGTCACGGACCGTTCGACAAGGTCTGCGTGACGGCAGTCTTGGACTGTTCTCACCCCCCGAGTGGGCGTGACGGACAGCAAGATCGGGCTTTGCAAGACGCGCGAGGCCGGGCAGGCTGCCAGCACGCAGCTGCACGAGGCACGACCATGCTGACCCGCCGAGACCTGACTCTCACTGCCGCTCTCGCAACGCTGGTGCGTGCGCGACCATCGATGGCTGACACCATTTCGCCCTCGCCGCTGGACGCCCTGTTTTCACGGCTGGCCGACGAGATGCTGCACCGGGTGCCGGAACGGGCGACCAGCCTGGGGCTGGATGTGGGCGCGCTGGCGCCGTTGCGCGGCGAATTGCATCAGGGCTCGCTGAGCGCGATCGCGCAAGACAAGCGCGACACAGCGCGACACTTGGCCGAGCTGAAAGCGGTCGGGCGCGCGGGGTTGAGCGGCCTGCAGGCGGCCAATTACGATACGATGTTGTTCAGCCTGGACGTGGACGACGAGGCGGGGCGTTCGTTCGATTACGGCACCGGCAGCGCTCGTTCGCCCTACGTGTTGAGCCAGCTGACCGGCGCCTATCAATCGGTTCCCGATTTCATGGACACCCAGCATCCCATCAAGAAGGCCGGGGATGCGGATGCCTACCTGGCGCGTGTTGACGCTTTTGCCCGGCTTATGGATCAGGAACTGGACGTCTTCCACCACGACGCAGGGTTGGGCGTCGTGCCGCCCGATTTCATCCTGGACAAAGCACTGGTCCAGATGAACCTGTTCCTCTCCACCCCGGCGGAGAAGGCCACTCTGGTCTCATCGCTGGCCCGCCGCGCCTCTGCCGCCAAGTTGGATGGCGGTTACGCGAGCAAGGCGGCCGCGCTGTACACTCAGAAGATCGTCCCCGCTCTTCAGCGTCAGGCCGATGCGTTGCGTGCTGCGCGACCGGGCGCGGTGCACGAGGCCGGTGTGGCGCGTTTGCCGAAGGGTGCCGAGTTCTACCGACTTGGCCTTAAGACCTACACGACGGCTTCGCTCTCGCCTGACCATATCCACAAGACCGGGCTTGAACTGGTGGCCAGCCTGTCCGCTCAGATCGATGCGGCGTTGGCGAAACAGGGAATGAAGGATGGCAGCGTCGGGCAACGCCTGGCTGCCCTGGCCGCCGACAAGCGCTACGTGTACGACGATACGGATGCCGCCAAGGAGCAGCTGATTGCCGACCTGAATGCGCGAGTTGCCAAGATGCAGGCCAAGCTGCCGGAGCGTTTCGATACGCTGCCCAAGGTGACGGTGCAGATCAGGCGCGTTCCCAAGGCGATCGAGGCCGGCGCGCCTGGCGGCTATTATCAGCGCGGTGCGCTCGATGGCTCACGCCCGGGCGCCTACTACATCAACCTGCGCGACACCGCGGAATGGCCGCGCTGGACATTGTCCACGTTGACGTATCACGAGGCCATACCCGGCCACCATCTTCAGATCTCGCTTGCGCAGGAAACGCCAGGCCTGCCGCTGATACGCAAGATGGGCGGTTTCTCTGGCTATGCGGAAGGCTGGGCTTTGTATGCCGAACAGCTCGCCGTCGAGATGGGCATGTATGCCGACGATCCGCTGGGCCATATCGGCCAGCTTCAGGCGGCATTGTTCCGCGCGGTGCGGCTGGTGGTCGATTCCGGCCTGCACGCACAGGATTGGAGCCGGGAACATGCGGTGGATTATTACGTGGCAGCCCTTGGGACCAAGCGCAGCGCCGCCATCACCGAGGTGGAGCGCTACTGCGTCTGGCCCGGCCAGGCTTGCAGCTACATGATCGGCAAGCTGGCCTGGCTGCGTTTGCGCGACCAGGCGCAAACCGCCATGGGCCGCAAATTCGACATCAAAAAGTTCCATGACGCCGGCCTGCTTTCAGGCAGTTTGCCGCTCGATGTGCTCGACACTGTCATCGCCGACTATGCCAAGGCGTGATCGGTCTTGTTGATCAACCCATCGGGTCGCTCTTAGTAGCCATAGTCTGGTGGCAGGTAGGCGGGCGGCGGGTAGGCGGCTGGCGGTGCGAGATAGGGCGGTGGTGCGTAATAGGGTGCCGGTGCGTAGTAGGGTGATGGTGCGTAGTAGGGGGCCGGCGCATAGTAGGGCGCTGGCGCGTAGCCCGGTGGGACCGCATAGCCCGGGACCGGCGGAAAGCCGGGCGAGACAGCGTATTCGCGCTGGGGTTGGAGCTGCACGCCGCTTCCCTGCTCCAACTGAGCCTGGTTGAGCTGATCGACCCGAGAGTCGCCGGTATCGTTGCCGGCATCCACCCTGGGATCGATATTGGCGTAGGGATGCATGGCGTTCGCCGCCAGGCACGGGCCGGGTAGGGCTGCACCCAACAGCACGGCCCAGAACATGTCTCGTTTCATGAATGGTCTCCGCTTGGCTGACACACTCTGTGTGTGCAGGGCGCGCGAGGGCAAGCGATATCGGCTGCCCGACTGGCGGCAGCGTCAAAAATGTTGCGTGACGCCGGCCAGGAGGGTGCGGCGCAAGCCGAACTGCGGGGCGCCCACGCCCACCCCGGTGCCGTCGCGTATCTCATAGCGCCGGTCGAGGAGGTTGGTGACGTCGAACCGTAGCTCGACCCCTTTCAGAAACAGTTTTTGAAAGCTCTGCGTGGCCGCGAGGTTGATGACGTAGTAGCCGGGCAGAGCGCGGCCGTTGGGAACGTCGCCATCAGCCCGCAGCCCGCTGCCGGTCACCAGATCGACCGAAAACCGCGCCGGGTTGTCCGTGCCACGGAACGCCGCGTACGCCACACCGCCCGAGCCGGAAAAACGCGCATCGTGATCGAGGTGGATGTAGTGCCGGCTGATATAGTCCAGTTCCTCAGGCGAGAACGTGAACTGCGCCGAGTTGATATCGCGGCCGATCGCGCGGCTGATCGACAGATTGCCATAGAGCGACCAAGGGCCACGGTCGTAGCTGCCGGAGAACTCGATGCCGCTATCCTGCCCATGCGCGTAATTGAACACCGTCAGTATGATCGGCGCGCCGAACTGGCCCTCGTCGATCAGGTTGCGCGCTGACTTGTAATAGGCGTCCACACCCGCATGCAGTCCTGGCAGGAAGACGTGATCGAGACCGGCATCGAAGTAGTTGTCGTGCTCGGCCCGCACGATGTCGTCGCGGCATAGTGGCGAACTGCCGATGGGACACGGGCTTTGCCCGGTGGTGTTGTTGAACAGGCTGACGAAATTATTGGCGATGAGCTCGAAAGGGGGCGGGGTAAAATAATGCGAGTAGCCAACGTGCAGCGTGGTGGCGGCGCCGGGTTGCCAGACAAGGTTGATGCGTGGAGAGACTTGATTTTCGTGAGTGAACTCATCGACCAGGTCAAAGCGGCCGCCGTAATTCAGGGTCAAGCCAGGCAGAAGTTTCCATTCGTCCTGCAGGTACACGCCGTACACGCCGCCGGTCTTGCCGGAATCACCCTGGATGACGGTGGGAAACGGTGAGGTCTGAACGCCGGACGGATCGAGGAACACGCTCGACGTGGTCTGCGAGACCAGCCGTTCGCCGGTGATCTGATATCCCGCGCGGATCGTGTGCGTGGGCGTGGCAAACCAGGTGGCGTCCGTTTGCGTGCCACTGGACCACACGGATTTTGCCGCCGTTTGCGCCAGGCCGGTGAACAGCAGGTCGCCCACGGGATCGGGCGTGAAATACAGGCTGCTGTAGCGGGAGAACAGCGAGGTCTGAACATCAACGCCATCGAGATGCTTCTGGAGCGACAGGATAGCAAAATCGGTGATCTCGCGCTGATGCTCGGTCAGACTGGCGCTGTCGAAAGTCGTGGTTCCGCCGACGTTCAGCCCGAGCGAGGGCACTTGCCCCGGATTGTTCGGTATCTGGAATTGCGCGCTGGAAACGCCGGCCAGAAGGCTGAGCCGGGTCGTGTCGTCCGGCGTGTAGGAGAGGTGCAGCAGCCCGTGATACTGGTTGCTGAGGTCGTGTATCGGGTTGAACGAACTGGTCGGGTTCTCGATGCCCACGCGCGTGTGCAGGAAATCACCGGTGGCAAACAGATCCCAGTCGCCCGCGCGCGCGCCATATGAAAAACTCGGCTGGAAATAGTCGCGCGCTCCGCCATAGACCGAGACGGCGCCGTCAGGGTCGGTAATGCCGGTCTTTGTCGTGATATCGACCACGGCCGCCTGCAACTGACCATATTGCGCGGGCAGCGAGCCGGTGATGAAGCCGATCGCATGGGCAAACCGCGTCTCCAGCGCTTGCCCGAACACGGCCACACCTTCCGGCAGTTCCACGCCGTCCAGCCTGTATTGCACCTCGTTATGATCGCCACGCACGTGCAGTTGGCCGTAGCTGTCTTCGGCCACACCCGGCGCCTGCAACAGCACCTGGGCGAGCGGCGCGTTCGACCCCTGCGGGATGGCCGCCAGGGTTTTTGCGCTGAACTCATATTTCGTCGCCCCCAGCGAGGGCTGCAGCGCGCTGCGCGCTTCGGAGAGACGGCGCGCCCGCACCACGATCTGCTCGACATCGCTGGTCTTCGAGGTGTCGGGCGGGGAAGGCACGGTTTGGGCGGCTGCAAGGCCGGACAGACTTGCCAGAAGCAAGCCGGCAAGAGGTCCGCTAGACCGGAAAGACAGGCGTGTCATCCCGCGATGTTATGATATAACGTATAAGCGTGTCCAGGGCTGACTGCGCGTCGATTTCGCGATAGGTTGTAATAGGAGGCACGATGGCCGGATTGGCACGACACATTGAACGGCAACTCGACCAGGCGTCCAGCCTGTGCCTGCAGCACAACACGCAGTTGACCGATCTGCGCCGCACCGTGCTGGGCCTCGTACTGCAGTCGGATCGGCCGCTGACCGCCTACCAGTTGCTGGACAGGCTTCGTCAGACGCGGCGTGGCGCGGTTCCGCCCACCATCTATCGCGCGCTCGACTTCCTGATCGACAACAAGCTGATCCACAAGGTCGAGAAGCTGGGCGCGTTCATTGCGTGCGAGGCGGGGCACCACGACCATTCGGTGCAGTTCCTGATTTGTCGCGTGTGCGGCCGGGTATGGGAGATGGAGGACGAGCCGGTTCAGGGCGCGCTGGACACGGCTGCCCATGCGCACGGCTTTACCCCGTCCAGCACCATCGTCGAGATCGAAGGGGTTTGCGCGGAGTGCTCCGAGGTCAAGCCGGCAAGTTAGGTATACGCCGTCTGGCTTTGTTGCTTTCGGCTATTCACCCAACTCGAGCGGCGTCGCCCAGCAACGCCTCGGCACAGGCATCCAGTATGGCGGCCTCGTCCAGACCGTACTCTCGATAGAGATCGGGGAGGTTGCCGCTTTGACCGAACCGGTCCACGCCAAGCGGCACGACACGCTGGCCACGGACCGCGCCGAGCCAGGCGAGCGAGGCGGGGTGCCCGTCCAGGATCGTGACGATCGCACTGCCATTACCCATCGGCCCCAGCAGCCGTTCGATGTGACTGGTCTCGTCCCTGCCCTGCCGGCGAGCGCGTGCGGCTGCCAGCCAGGCGGCGTGCAGGCGGTCCGGGCTGGTGACGGCCAGCAAGCCGGCACCGGGCACGTCGTCGCGCAGCAGTTCGAACGCGGCCTCGGCCTCGGCCGCCAGCGGTCCCTGATAGGCGAGCGCCAGGGGCGATCCCTGCCCGGGCGGCACGATCCAATGTGCGCCGGCGATCACTGCCGTCTCGTCCAGCGTGCGGCTCCGGTGCAGCAGCGCGCGCGTGGACAGGCGCAGCCAGACGGCCGAACCGTCCGGCGCCTGCATGTGGGCCAGCGCCCAGCGCAGCATGATGGCGAGTTCGTCCACGTAGGCCGGCTCGAAACTCGCCAGCCTGTCGAGCGCCATGCCGAGCAGCGGGGTGTTGACTGACTGGTGCTGACCGCCCTCGGGTGCCAGGCTGATGCCGGACGGGGTGGATACGAGCAGAAAGCGTGCATCCTGGTAGCAGGCATAGATCAGCGCATCGAGGCCGCGGTTGACGAACGGGTCGTACACGGTGCCGATCGGCAGAAGGCGCGCGCCGTTCAGGGCGTGGCTGAGTCCGGCGGCACCCAGGAGCAAAAACAGGTTCTGTTCGGCAATCCCCAGCTCGATGTGCTGCCCGGACGGGCTCATGCCCCATCGCTGCATGCTGGCAACCTTGGTATCCCGGAACACGTCGTTGCGCGTATGGCGGTCGAACAGGCCGCGGCGGTTCACCCATGGTCCGAGGCTGGTCGATACCGTGACGTCGGGCGAGGTCGTCAAAATCCGTGTCGCCGCCTCGCGCCACGGCCCTTCCGCGCGACCGATTTCGCCGAGTATCTCGCCGAAACCGGTCTGGGTGGAGAGGGTTCGGCCGGCCAGCCTGCCGAGCGGAACGGCGTCCGGCAGCGGCACCGGCGCGGGCGCGGACACACGGCCGTGCGGCGCGAGCGGCGCGGCGAACGGCACGCTTTCGACGAAGCGGGCCATCTCGTCTGACGGGAGATCCAGACCTTCCCACACCTCCCATTCATGTCCTGGCCGGATACGCATGTCGTCGCGAAAGATCTGCATCTGCTCGCGGGTCATCAGGCCGGAATGGTTGTCCTTATGGCCCGCAAACGGCAGACCCATGCCCTTGATGGTGTAGGCGATGAAACAGGTCGGCCGGTCGCCATCGGCCTCGGCCGTGTCCATCGCGTCGAGCAGCGTCGGAAGATCATGACCGCCAAGATTGGTCATGAGTTGGGAGAGCTCGGCATCGCTCAGCGGATCGATGATGTCGCGCAACTCGGCTGAGCGGCCCAGATCGGCCAGCAGAGCCGTGCGCCAGGCCTCCCCGCCCTGAAAGGTCAGCGAAGCATAGAGCGAATTCGGGCAGTCGTCGATCCAGCGCCGGAGCAGCTCGCCGCCGGGGCGTGCGAAGGCAGCCAGTTGCAGCCGGCCATGTTTGATCCGGACCACGTTCCAGCCCATGTCGCCGAAAAGACCTTCGAAACGGCCAAACAAGCGGTCCTGTACGACGCTGTCCAGGCTCTGCCGGTTATAGTCAACGATCCACCAGACGTTGCGGACATCGTGCTTCCAGCCTTCGAGCAGCGCCTCATAGATGTTGCCTTCATCGAGCTCGGCGTCGCCCGCGATGGCGATGTGGCGGCCGGGCGGCACCCCCTCCGGCAAAAGCCCGTGCAGGCGCACGTAGTCCTGTATTAGCGCCGAAAAGCTGGTGGCGGCGACGCCCAGGCCCACCGAACCGGTGGAGAAATCGACCTCGGCCCCGTCCTTGACCCGGCTGGGATAGGCTTGGGCGCCGCCAAACTGCCGCAACCCTTCCATCTTCTCGCGGGTCTGGCGCCCAAGCAGGTAGTTGGCGGCATGGAAGACGGGCGACGCGTGAGGCTTGACCGCCACCCGGTCCTGGGGACGCAACCTGGCGAAGTAGAGCGCCGTCATGATCGAGATCACCGAGGCGCAACTCGCCTGATGACCGCCGACCTTGAGCCCGTCCAGGTTGGGTCGAAGGTGGTTGGCCTGGTGGATGGTCCAGGCCGACAGCCACAGCAGCTTGCGCTCGATCTGGCGCAACTTGGCAAGCCCGGTGTCGAGGTCGCCGGGCAGGCTTGCCGGTCCGTCCATAGCAAAAATCCTCTGGTGGCGCGGTTTTCAGTCAGATAGGACGGCCGGCAACCCGGCGGAAGTCACAGCCGGGCTTGAGGGCATCGATGAGCGAGACGGTCGAGACGCACGAGCACGCGGAACACGCAGCCCATGAAGGGCGGCGCCAAACCGCGCTGTTGATTGCCGTGCTGGCCGCCGGTCTCGCCTTTTGCGAGCAGGGCGCACAACACGCCGACACGCGCATGACCGAAAGCGCGGTTGCCGCCACCGATGTATGGGCGGAATACCAGGCGAAATCCACGCGGGCCAATGAGGATCGCGACCTGGCGGATATCGCGGCGGCCATACCGTCCAACGATCCGGTGGCGCACGATGCGCTCGCCCGGAAGTTCGCCCAGAAGATCGACCATTTTGAGAACGACGCGAAAACCGGCAAGAACGCGCTGGCCGACCACGCCCGAGAGTTGGAGGCGGAGCGGGACCGTGCGCATCTGCGCCTGGAAGCATTCGACAACGCGGCGGCCGCGTTGCAGCTTGGCATCGTGCTCACGACCGCCTCCGTGATCACGGGGTCTGTCCTGCTGGTCTGGGGCGGCGCGCTGCTGGGCGTAGCGGGCGGAGTACTGGCTATTCTGGGTTTGGTGGACCCGGTTTTGGCGGCCATCTAGCAGATATCAGAGCGACCTCATGCCGACCGTGTCATCCCGCCCGCTACACCCTTGGTGCTGGCAAGCAGCGCTAGCGGGAGGGTGGGGCCGAGTTGACCGCAGGGTTGAGTGCGACATTGTGGAATGATGCAATCCACCAACCGTCCTCCTGTCGCACCAGCACCTGTTCCAGGCAGGTGCGGATGGCGCCGCCGATCAGTTCGATGCCGGGCGGAGTAGCCTTGGCGCCGGTCACCACCGAGACTGTGTCAACGATCGCGATGTCCGGCTTCAGCATGGTCACGTGCCGGATCGTCTGCTTGAGCGTGCTGCCGTGATAGATGGTGGCGAAGATACGTTCGTGTTGGGCCAGGAACGGCGCCCTGCCTACGGAAAACATACCAAGCACGTTGGTGAAGACGACATCGGGCAGGACTCTGGCCGAAAAGCCAACCGCGTCGCTCCGGCTCCAGGCGTCGTCCTCATCGGCAATCAGGGCAGCGATGTCGCGATCCCTCGTAATCGCGTCGTCCATCGTCGACTTACCCCTTGCTGCGCGTGATGCTCAAGACAGGGGTATCGGCCATATTGCCCGTAGGCGCTACCCAGTGGCACGCGCCATGTGTCAGCGGGCGCTGAGCCGGCGGGCGCACAGCAGGTCGAGCGCCGTGGCCCCCAATAACGCGAAGAGGCCGGCACCTGCCCCCTCCGGATTGCGGCGCACCCCACCCAGCGCGGTGCCGATGTCCAGGACGTCGCCGGCGACCCGGCCCCAAATCCAGGGGGTTGGATCGTCGGACGTCAGGATCAGCACCCCGGTGCCGACCTCGCGCAATCCGAAAAGGCGCAGCACGTCCTCGGACCCGCGCAAGCCCAGCGCTCGGGCGAGGCTGCGCGCAGAGGTGAGTTCGATCGCGCCCAACCCTATTGAGAACCAGCCGAGGAAACGTGCCAGACCGAGCGTCTGTGAGCGCCCTGGCATGCGCTTCGCCGCGGTGCGGGCTGTCTCGGCCAGCGCGCGGGCACGCTCGGCGGCGCGCGCGGGTGTTGTGGCTGTCATCACTCATCCTCCTCCATGGTCACGGCCACGTCCGCATTGGCTGAGAGGCGAATTGTCCCGTCCTCGATCTCGGCGACCAGTCCGGTCGAAATGAAATGGTGACGGCCATCGCCCGAGTCGTTCTTGGTGAGCTTGATGCGATCACCCTGGACGTGGTCGACGGTGCCGACATGCACGCCGTCCGCGCCGATGACGGGAGCGTGTTCCTTGATAGAGGCCGTATCGATCATGGCTGGTCCTTCCAGAGTTGTATCGGCAACGCCGATGGCCGGCGCGGGGCTGCGCGCAGGCATGTCAACGCTTCGTGGTCTGGGGAGTTAAGTGCCTGCCGATTCCGCCGCCATCTTTCGGAGCCTGTGATGAAGAGCCCGCGCGCCGCCAAACCCCTGCCCTACGCGCCCGACCCACGGCCCGCCGACGAACGCGGCGCCCATGACCTGATCAGTGAGTCGCTGGCGCGCATACAGCGCACGACTCTGTCGGACTACGGCTGGGCCACCCGCAGCGTGCACGCCAAAAGTCATGGATTGCTCGAGGGCCAAATGCGGGTTTTGCCTGGCCTGCCTAAAAAGCTGGCGCAAGGCTTGTTTGCAGACGTCCGCACCTATCCGGTGGTCATGCGCATCTCAACCAACCCGGGCGACATACTGGACGACATGGTGTCCACGCCGCGGGGCATGGCGCTGAAAGTGCTCGGCGCAACAGGCGAGCGGCTGCCGGGTGACGACGGCACGTCGCAGGATTTCGTCATGGCGAACAGCCCTGCCTTCGTAGCACCCGATGCGGGTGCGTTCGCCGGCAGCGTGAAACTCCTTGCCGCCACCACAGATACGGGACAGGGCTGGAAGCGTGCGCTGTCGGCCATGCTTCGCGGCGCGGTGAGGACGCTCGAGGCGTTGGGTGTCGAAGCCGGCATGTTGAAGGCGTTGGGCGGACAGCCGCTGACGCATCCGCTTGGGGAGGTGTTCTACGCACAAACCCCGTTCCGCTATGGTGCCCATGTCGCACGGTTCGCACTGGTTCCGGTCGCGCCATCGCTCACCGCCCTCCGCGGCGCGGCCATGGACCTGACCGGGAAACCCAATGGGTTGCGCGAAAGCGTCATCGAGTATTTTCAGCAGCACGACGCCGAGTGGGAGTTGCGCGTCCAGTTGCGCACCGATGATGCGACCATGCCGCTGGAGAACGCGGCGGTCGTTTGGTCGGAAGCCAGAAGCCCCTACGCGGCGGTGGCCCGGGTGAGCGTGCCGCGTCAGCCGGCGTGGAGCGAGGCGAGGGCGCGCCAGGTGGATGACGCGCTGGCGTTCAGCCCTTGGAACTGTCTCGCGGCGCATGAGCCGCTGGGGTCGATCAACCGCGCGCGTCGCGACACCTACGTCCAGTCGGCGGCGTTTCGCGCCCGGGCCAATGGCTGCCCGATCAGCCATCCGGCCGATCGGGTGGCATTGTCGGATGAGCCGGCGCAGGCCTTTGGCACGACACCCGGACGGGAGGGACGCCGGCCCGGCACGCCGGACGCGCGGCCGGGTGGGCGCGGCCAGCCGCTCAGTCCGTTCGCGCGCCAGCTTGTGGCAGGTGCCGGTGGTGTGGCGGTGCTTGGAGTGGTGGTCGCTGCGGCGCTGCTGACGCGTGCCTCGATGCGCAAACGCCGGACGGCTTCATCGGCGGATTTGCGGACACACGCGCGCGCTATGCCACTGCGGTCCGGTCATTGGGGCAGACGAGCGAAAGCCGCCCTGCCGAGGCATGATGAGGAGATCAGGCTTGTCAGGCAGGACGAAGCTCTGGATGCGGCGCGCGGCCTCGTGGCGCTCGGCGCCCGGCTGTTCGAGGCTGCGCGGCGCGGATAGCTGCGTCGGCCCGAAACCGTCAGGCCGAGCGACGCGCGCGCCTGCGATGGTGCGCCGGAGCGGGAGCGGAAGGAGCCTGGGAAAATGATGTGAGCAAGCGGCCGGCGGCAAACGTCTCCGCCTCCCTCGCCTGTGGGACGACCGCGCCCATGCTGAAGAACTCGTGCGTCACGCCGCGGAATGTCCGTTGCTGAGCGTCCACGCCGGACGCTTTGAGTTTTTGCGACAGCGCGACATTCTCCGAACGAAGCGGGTCGATATCGGCCGACACGATGGTGGTGGGGGGCAGGCCGCGCAGGTTTGCGGCGCCGACCACGTTCAGCCTTGGATCGTGCAGATCGTCCGGCCCGTTTGTCGTCTGCGCAAAAAACCATTCCATGGCTGCGCGGCTAAGGGGCACGGCGGCGGCATTCTGCTCGTAGGACGGCGTGTGCAGGTCGGTGCCGACCACCGGATAGATCAGCAACTCGTGTATCGGTGCGCGCAAACGGGTATCGCGCGCGAATGCCGCGGTGTCGATGGCGAGATTGCCGCCTGCGCTCTCCCCCGCCAAGGCCAGCGCGCGTGAATTTCCCCCGATGCTGGCCGCATTTTGCAGGAGCCATTTGTACGAAGCCGCCGCGTCGTCCTGTGCGGCCGGAAAGCGCGCTTCCGGCGCCAGACGATAGGCGACCGAGACGACGATGGCACCGGTGCTGTTGGCAAGCACACGGTCTGTCGCGTCCTCCGAATCGAGGTTACCCAGCACCCAGCCGCCGCCATGGAAAAACAGGATGACCGGCGCCGGCCCGCGTGTGGTCTGCGGATCGTACACCCTGGCCGCCAGTGGCCCCACGGCCCCCTGCACCTCAATGTCGTATATGCGGGCAACATGCGGCTGGGTGGGCCTGACTTCCTGCCGCGCGACGCTCGCGGCCGCATCCTCGATGCTCGGCTGAGCGCGCGCTTGCGCCACTGTCAGAGTTTGCACGGGTTTTGCGCCGGACGCCTGATACGCCGAAAGTACCCGAAGCATGTCCGCGTTGGCGCGCCCCGTCGGGTCGGGCGGCGCGGGCGCTGTCTGGCAGCCGGTCAGGACACAAAGCGCGGCGGTCGTCAGCAGGCGTCTATACGGCATCCAGGTCCAGACTTCGCCCTCGGCATTGCGGGTGTGGAACTCCGCGCCGGCCTGGCCGCCGCGGAGTCGCGCCCTCAGCTTAGGTGGAAGACGACTTTTATGCACTCATCCTTCTTGTCCCTGAACGTCTTGTAGAGCTCGGGACCCTGCTCGAGGTCGGTGCTGCGATGCGTGATGAGGAAGGTGGGGTCGATTGTGCCTTCCTGGATAAGCTTGGCCAGCGGCTCGAGGTATCGCTTGACGTGAGTCTGGCCGCTTTTGATCGTGAGGCCCTTCTGCACCACGGTCGCCATGTTGACCGGGATCGGGCCTGAATACACGCCAGGGACGGAGACGGTACCAGACGGACGGACGGCGGTGATCATCTGCTCCAGCGCGTAGGGGCGCTGCATGCTGGTCAGCTTTTCCTGCACTGCGCTGATCACGCCCATCAGGCCGTGCGTGCCCTCGGCTTCCATGCCGACGCAATCCATCACCGAGTCAGGGCCGTCGCCGTTGGTGATGTCGTTCAAACGCTCAAGTACATCCTCCTTGGCGAAATCGATGACGTGCGTGGCGCCCGCTTTCTTCGCCAAAGCAATCCGTTCTGGTATCGTCTCGATGGCGACGACCTTTTCGGCGCCCATGACAATTGCGGAGCGTATGGCGAACAGGCCGACCGGACCCGCGCCCCAGATGGCCACCGTATCGCCGCCCTGGATGTCGCAATGTTCGGCGCCTTGCCAGCCGGTGGGCAGGATGTCGCTGAGGAACAGGGCCTGCTCGTCGGTCATGCCCTCCGGGACCTTCATCGGCGCCACGTCGGCCATCGGCACGCGCACGTATTCCGCCTGTCCACCCCAGTAGCCGCCGGTCAGATGCGAGTAGCCGAACAGGCCTGCCGTCGGGTGGCCGAACATCTTGGCGGCCATCGCGCCATTCCGGTTCGACTTCAGGCAGCATGACCAGTTGCCCATCTTGCACATGCGGCACTCGCCGCAATTGATGTTGAAGGGGACCACGATGCGGTCGCCCTTTTTCAGCTTGTGGTTGGGTGATCCGACCTCGACCACCTCGCCCATGAACTCGTGACCGAGCACGTCGCCCGATTCCATGGTCGGCATCTGGCCGTCCATCAGATGGAGGTCCGAACCGCAAATCGCACAACTGGAGACCTTGAGGATGACGTCGCGCGCATCTTCGATTTTCGGGTCAGGCACGCTGTCGCAGCGAATGTCGCCCTTGCCGTGCCAACACAGTGCTTTCATCAGGTCTCTCCAAAACTGCCGCGATGGCAAAAGAACGCGGCTATGGAGACCGAAGCGCGCGACCGATAGCATGGCCGCGTTGACAAGCGTGTTACCGGCGTGGCGCGGTCAGCGTCTGTCGTAGCCGAAGCGTTGCAGAAATCCACCCCAGTCCTGCGCCGCGCGGGCTTTGGCCGTGTCCGGCAGGTCGTGCCGCCAGCGGCCAATCGAGGTCTCGGGAGACGTGCTGGTCCCGTGCTGCGCGAATATCTTCTCGCTCGAGCGGGAAGCGATCGGCGCGACTTCCGCGCCGAGAAACGTCGAAAGGTCAGCGAATATTTTCGCCTCGCCACGGATCATGTCCTCGTAGCGCAGGATGTGGAGGGCGCCGCCGGCCGTGTCGGCGAGTGGGGTCAATTGTCGGCAGCTATGGCTCAGCTGTGCGAAAGCCTTATCCTCGCTCGATCCGAAATAGGCGAGATGCGAGCACAACACGTCGCGCGGATCACGTACGATCACCACCTCGCGCATCGTCGCGAACACGCGTCGCACGAACATCCGGCTCGGACGGTGCAGGTTGTTGTTTTTCTCGGCAAAGAACGGAACTGCGCCCTTGCCGCGATCGAGCGCCAGGCGGCGGTAGTACTCGCGCACGATGTCGGCCATAGCGGCGCCAAGGCGAGCCGGCGCCCATATGCCGTACAGCTCGTCCAGTCCCGCACGGCCGTTGAAAGCGTGGGCATATTGCGGCGCCGTGAAGGGATTCGAGCCGACGTGATACCCGTCGCCTTCCAGACGGTCCGGATGGGTGGAGCGTTCCAGGTTGGCCGGCGCGGTCAGCACCCCATAAGCGGCAGCATAGTAGGAGAGCAGCCGGACCTCGTAGGGGATCAGTTCGGCGACCACGATCTGGGGCGAGGCGGCCAAGCAGCTCATCAGGTACGTGGTGCCCGACCGTCCGGGAGCGGTGACCAGGATCGGATTCGGCCCCTCGTCATGGGACGGCGCTTCGGGCGGGCCGGTATCCGGCGCGGGTTGGGCGCTGCCTGTCACGTCGCGCAGCACCTGACGGTCCCCATTGGGCAGCGGCAAGGCATCATCGGCAAAATGGACGCTGACGCGGTGGTCGGCATCCGCCGTCAGCGACTTGGTAAACCTTAGCGAGAAGCCGTGCGCCCCATCGCCATACCGGCCCAGCGCCGCAAGGTCCCGGCGCGGTCCGTCAGCGACTGTGTTCGCCACCTCCTGTCCATCGACCCTGACGCAGAGCTTCAGCCGGGCATGAGGATCGGCGTCGTCGGCGGCCCAGCCCGACACACCGTCTCTCGTCACGGCATCGACGTGCCCCCGCCGCATTGTCAGGCCAGCTCCCGAAAGCTGGGCGTTCTGGCCGTGCATCGCGCGCAGCGTCAAGCGCTTGCGCTCGCCTTGACACCCGGAATGCCCGCATCTAGCAAGCCGTGGCTCGCCGGGACCGGGGCCATAACGCGTCGGGAGCGGTCATGAGCGATGAGAATGGCGGCGCCGGCTTGTCCTTTGAGGATCGGTTGCGTGCCGCGCGCGGCCGGCAGGGGATGGATACCCGGCCCGGTGCCGATACCGGCCTGGATGGTCGCGAGCAATCGGCGCTTGGGATGGGACTGCGTGTCGGGGTGGAGCTGGTATCCGCCCTGGCGGTGGCCGTCGCCATCGGTTGGGCGCTGGATCATTGGCTGCATACGCTGCCATTGTTTCTGGTTCTCTTCCTGGTTCTCGGGGGCGCGGCGGGCGTGCTGAACGTGTGGCGCCAGGTTGGACCCGCGCGGAAGCGGTGAGTTTGGACGAGGGGATCGTTTTTAAGTGGCTACGGAACACTCCGGACAGGCGATCGATGCGCTGAGCCAGTTCCGGCTTGAGCCGGTTGGCGCGCTGGGTGCCGCCGTCGGGTTTTCGCAGGCGAACCTGCTGATGCTGGTTGGCTGCGCCCTGGTGCTCGCCCTTCTCTATTTCGGGTCTCGTCCGCGCGCCGTGGTGCCCGGGCGCCTGCAAGCGGCGGCCGAGCTGGCCTATAGTTTTCCGCGCAGCATGGCCATCGACCAGATCGGGCCGGAGGGCGCGCGCTTCTTCCCGTTCATCTTCACGCTGTTCTTCTTCGTGCTGATGGGCAACATGCTTGGGCTGTTCCCCTTCTCGTTCACCTATACAAGCCATATCGCGGTGACCTTGGGGCTGGCGCTGCTGGTGATCGTCCTGGTCACGATCGTGGCTCTGGTGCAGCACGGGCTGCACTTCTTCACGTACTTCTTCCCGTCTGGCGCGCCGGTGTTCCTGGCACCGTTGATCGTGCCGATCGAGATCATCTCCTACCTGTCGCGTCCTGTCAGCCTGTCGATCCGCCTGTTCGCCAATATGGTCGCGGGCCACGTGATGTTCGCGGTGTTCGCCAGTTTCGTCGTCATGCTGGGCAGCGCGTCGGTCATCGGCGCCATCGGCGCGGTCGGTCCGCTGGCAGTCAATGTGGTGCTGATGGGTTTCGAGCTGCTTGTGGCTGCGCTGCAGGCATATGTGTTCGCGATCCTGACCTGCATCTACCTGCACGACGCGGTTCACTTGCACTGACGAGCGCGTGCGCAGCTCTTCTTCGATATAAGGAAAGACCTCATGGACGTTCAGACTGCCCAGGCTTTTGTTCCGGCTGCCAAGGCGATTGGTGCGGGTATCGCGGTCATCGCGCTGGCCGGCGTGGGCATCGGCATCGGCAACATCTTTTCGGCACTGGTCAACAGCATCGCGCGCAACCCGGCCGCCCGCGACCAGGTGTTCGGGCTTGGCATTCTGGGGTTCGCGCTGACGGAAGCCGTGGCGTTGTTCGCGCTCCTGATCGCGTTCCTGATCCTGTTCACCTAAGTCCGACTGCGCTCCGGTGAGTAGGAAGAGACTGGCCTATGCCGCCCCGCTCGCTTTGCTCGGGTGGGGCACGGCACATGCCGACACCATGCCGCAGCTGGATTTTCGCGACGAGCTGCTGCTCCCGCAGGTGATCTGGGGCGCGGTGATCTTCGCCGGCTTCTACGTCCTAGTGTCTCGCTGGGGCCTGCCCAAGGTTGGCGCCGTGCTCGACATGCGGTCTGCCAAGATCGCGGCCGATCTGGACCAGGCGCGCGCCTCCAAGGTAGCGGCCGACCGCGCCGCCTCCGAGCAGGCCGAAGCGCGGCATCGTGCGGCGGCACAGAGCGAGGCGGCCCTGGCCCAGGCGACGCAGCATGCCAAGGAGCAGGCTGCCGCGCGTGCAGCAGAGCAGGAGGCACGGCTGGATGCGCAGATCGCGGACAGCGAGGCTCAGATTGCCGGCGCGCGCGTATCGGCATTGGGGGCGGTGCGCCAGGTGGCGTCCGAGACCGCGTCGGCGTTGGTGGCCCGGGTCACCTCCGGCCATGCCGACCAGCACCGCGTGGACGAGGCGGTAGGCCAGGTGCTGGCTGAGCGCGGACTTTGATGTGCGACGTGCCGGCTGTTCGTGGACCCAGTCCACGTGCCTCGTGGGTGGCAGACTAGCTTGACCGGAGTTGTGTGCACGTGATCCATCTGCTGCGCGATCCCGAATTTTGGGTGCTGGTCGCCTTCGTTCTGTTCTTCGTGCTGTTCGGCGGGCGGCTATGGGCGGCGCTGACCAACATCCTGGATAGCCGCGCTCGGGCAATCAGTGCCGAGCTGGCTGAGGCACAGCGTCTGCGCACGGAAGCGGAAACGATGCTGAGAGACGCCGAGCGCGCCCGTACGGAGGCGATTGCCGAAGCCGAGCGCATGCTGGTGCGCAGCCGGGAGCAGGCTCTGGAGGTCGAACGCAGTGCCAGCGCCGAAGCCGAGGCTTCGGCCAAGCGTCGCGAGCGCATGGCGCTTGAACGCATAGCCGCCGCGGAGAAGGCTGCGGTGACCGAAGTGCGCCAGACCGCGGCCGACATCGCATCGGCTGCCGCCAGGCGGGTGATCGAGGGTGGGCTGGGCCAGGACGCGGAGGCGGCGATCCTGGATCAGGCGATCGCCAATTTGCCACGGGCGTTGCGCGCCGCCTGACAGAAGCGAGTTCCTGAGCCGCGGCGATGGACGTCAAAGCCTCGCCCGACCGGTTGTATGGTCGCCAACGCACGCACGCGCTGCGCCCGCGTCAGCAGAAACTGCTCGACGTCGCGCTGCCCCGGCTGCGCTTCGCTCCGACCGAGCCATTGCCGCCCGGATACGGCAAGTTGTGGGTGGAAGTCGGGTTCGGCGGCGGCGAGCATAGCCGAGCGCAGATCGCCGCCCATCCAGAAGCGCTGCTTGTCGCCTGCGAGGTGTTCGAACAGGGGTTGTGCTCGCTATTGGCGGCGCTGGTGCCGGAGGGTGGAGAGGCCGATGCGCCGCTGCCCGCCAACCTGCGCATCTGGCCGGACGACGCGCGCGCCTTGCTGCGCGCACTGCCGGAGGGCAGCGTGGACCGGCTGTTCCTCCTGTTCCCAGATCCGTGGCCCAAAGCCAGGCACGCCAAGCGCCGCTTCATCCATCCGGAGATCGTCGCACTTGCCGCCAGCCGGATGGCGCCGGGTGCAGAATGGCGGGTCGCCAGCGACGACCCGACCTATCAGGCCTGGGTCGAGGAGGTGATGGGCGCGCAGATTCTGTTCAGCCTATCGCAAATTTCCAGCGAGCGGCCGGACGGTTGGCCGGCCACGCGCTACGAAGCCAAGGCGCGGGCGGCGGGGCGGCAACCGCTCTATTGGCGGTTCATTCGCCGATAGCTTGTGCCGAGCCGGGCAGCATCCGTTGCAGTTCCGGCCGCCGGTCCAGCCATTGGTGTTTCAGCGCGCCGGCGATGTGCAGGGCCACCAGCGCCAGCAGCACCCAGCCGAGCGCGCCGTGGATCTGGGCGAAGGTGCTGTGGATCTGCTCCTTGGTTGCCGGATCCTGGTTTTTGATGAAGCCGATGCGGAACCAGGGGATGATGCCGTAAAGGGTGAGCGGGTTCTGCGGCGCGCCTTTCCAGGCGCTGTCGTGAATCCAACCGGTGAGCGGCATGAGGAAGATTAGGGCGTAGAGGCTGTAGTGCGTGGCATGGGCCAGAACGCGCTCCCACGGGCGATAATCGGCTGGCATAGGAGGCGGCGGGTTCGCGTAGCGCCACAGCAACCGCATGACGGCCAGCCCCAGCACGGTGAGGCCGATCGATTTGTGCAGGTTGATCATCGGCCGCTCGGCCGATTTGGGCAGGCCGTCCACGGTCCAGATAATCAGGAAGTTGCACGCGATGCCGAGCGCCACCAGCCAGTGGAACAGCATGGCCAGCCGCGTGTAGCGCGCCGGCTGGTTGGTTGCAGGAATGGTGGCGGAGAGATTGGTGGCGGACAGGGCGGCCTCCCGACGATGTTTGTGCGCCGCGGCGCATGGCGCATTGTTAAACCGCGCCGGCGATGCGCTGGGCGGGTTTACGACCACATTGGCATGTGACGCGCCTTGTCCCAAGCCCGCCCGCGCCAGGATATGCAGCCCTGACCCAGAGTTTGATCCAGTCCTTTCGTGCAACCTCGCCACGGGCAGCGCCACCACCGACGCCGGCGGCGAGCCTGCTGATCCATGGCGCGGTGCTCGGCCTTTGGCTCGTGCTGCTGGCGCGCGCCTTCGGCGGGGGCGGCGTGTTCGCGTGGTCCACGGGTGTGGTCTACGTGGGTTACGATACGGTGCTTCTAGGCTTTGTGTTCTGGCAGACACTTTCCCTGTGGCGCCGGCCTGCCCCGTCGGCGCCCGGCGTGTCGCCCGTGAGCCTTGGGGTGATCGTGGCAGCGCGTAATGAGGCGGCGATCCTGCCGCAGACGCTGAGCTGCCTGTTTGCCCAGACCGACGCGCCGGATGAGATCGTCGTCGCAGATGACGGCTCCATCGATGGTACGGCCGCGCTGCTGGCCGGTTTTGGTCTGGCCCCGCCGCCGCTCGGCGTGCTGAGCGAACCGTCGCCCACGCATGCCGGGCTCCGCTGGTTGCGGCTGCCGCATGGGGGCAAGGCACGGGCGCTGAACGTGGCACTGGAGCTGGTTCGGACGGAGGTGGTGCTGACAGTTGACGCCGATACGTTGCTGCATGAGGGCGCGATTGGCGCGATGCGGGCGGCGTTTGCCGCCGACCCTGGGCTGGTGGCGGCGACCGGGGTGCTGACGCCGCTCTGCGGGCGGGACGCGGCGGGGCGGTTCTTCGAGTGGTTCCAGACGTATGAATACATTCGCAATTTCCTGTCGCGCTACGCGTGGAGCCGCCTGAACTCGCTGCTGTTGATCAGCGGGGCGTTTGCCGGGTTTCGTCGTGAGGCCGTGGTCGAAGTCGGCGGGTTCGACTCCGACTGCCTCGTCGAGGATTACGAGCTGATCCATCGTCTGCTGCGGTTTTCTGCACTGCGCCGGCGGGGCTGGCACAGCACGGTTCTGGGGCGGGCGCGGGCGGTGACGGACGCTCCGGGCAGTGCGGGCGCGTTTCTGCGCCAGCGCAGACGCTGGTTCGGCGGGTTTCTGCAGACGCAGTACTGGTATCGCGACATGGTCGGCGCGCGACGATACGGGTGGCTGGGTGTGGCGATGCTGCCGGTCAAGGCGGCCGATACGCTGCAGCCGATCTACGGACTGACTGCGCTGGGGCTGCTGGGCTGGTTCCTGGTGCGCGGGCAGTTTGGCGTGCTGTTGCCGGCGGTGGGCGTGATGCTCGGGAAAATCGTCATCGACCTCAGCTTTCATCTCTGGTCGGTTGTGCTGTATCGGCGCTGGACGGGGGACGACCGGTCCACACGGCTGAGCCATGCGTTGCTCGCGGCGCTGGCCGAGCCGTTCACCTTCCAGGTGTTTCGCCATAGCGGGGCGGCGTTGGGCTGGTTTGTCTTCCTGACCGGGCAGCGGAGCTGGGGCACGGCCAGCCGGTTCGGCACCGTGCCGGCCGGCGATCATGCCGGATGAGCGACTGCCCGCCTGGCCTCGACAACGATGCCGGCTCGTCCCACCTTCGGGCACGAGTGGCCCAGGAGTTTTGGCACGCGATGACGCAGACGGAATGGACGATGAGGGTGAGGCTGGACGAAGAGGACCCGGACCACGATCCGGAAGGACCTGATGTTCCGGAACCGATCGGACCGGAGAAGAAGGAGCCGGACGACAACAAGACGCTGGGTTCGCCGATCAACGAGTTGGAGCACCGGCTGCTGAAGCAGCGCAAGGTGCTGATTTTCGGGGCAATTGACGACAAGGTGGCGCGTGACGTCACAGGGCGCCTGCTGGCGCTGGCCGGGGCTTCGGCCGAGCCGATCGACGTGTATGTGAACTCGCCTGGCGGGCACGTGGAGAGTGGGGACACCATCCATGACATGATCCGTTTCGTGGATGCCGAAGCGCCGGTGCGTATGATCGGTACGGGCTGGGTGGCCAGTGCGGGCGCGCTGATCTTCCTGGCGGGCAAGAAGGAGCGCCGGTTTTGCCTGCCGCAGACCAGGTTTCTATTGCATCAGCCCATGGGCGGCGTGCGCGGGCCGGCGGTGGATATCGCGATCGAGGCGAGAGAGATCGTGAAGATGCGCGAGAGGCTGAACCGGCTGATCGCGCACGAGACGGGTCAATCTTACGAAAAGGTCGCAAAGGACACGGACCGGAATTACTGGATGAGTGCCGAGGAGGCGATCGCCTACGGAATGCTGTCCCGCACGATCGCGAGCCTGAAGGAGCTGAACGCGGCCTGATAAGAAGTTGTGGAAGCACGCGCATGCGTGACGGGGTCCAGGGGCAAAGCCCTTGGCCTCTCACGCGACGTTCGTGCGTCGGCGCAGTGGAGCGAAGGTCGCCCGAATGCCCGTGGGACCATACCGGGTCGGAGTAGATTTCGGCGGCACCAAAATCGAGATCGTTGTGTTGGGCGCAGACGGCGGCATCGCCTTTCGGCGCCGTGTGCTCAACCCGCGCGTCTATAGCGAGTCGTTGATGGTGGTGGCGGGCCTGGTGGCCGAGGCTGAGGCCGCGGTGGGCCAAAAGTGCAGTGTTGGGGTGGGAATCCCGGGCGCCATCAGTCCGACGACCGGGCTGGTGCGCAACGCCAACTCCGTCTGGCTGAACGGACAGGCTTTCGACCGCGACGTGTCGGCGCTGCTCGGCCGGGAGGTCCGAGTTGAGAACGACGCCAACTGCTTCGCGTTGTCGGAAGCGGCCGATGGTGCGGGCGCCGGCCACAGCGTCGTATTCGGTGTAATATTGGGAACCGGATGCGGGGGTGGGATCGTGGCGGACGGGCGGTTGCTGGCCGGACGTCACCGGATCGCGGGCGAATGGGGCCACACGCCCCTGCCCTGGCCCGAGCCCGCCGACCTGCCGCCCAAACCCTGTTTTTGCGGACATAGCGGATGCCTGGAGCGCTACCTCGCCGGCCCGTCATTGGCCGCTGATTGCGATGGACCTGGCCATGCGGATGCGAGCGGCTTGCCGGCCCGGGCATCCTTCGGCGACGCGCGGGCACAGGCGGCGCTGGCACGGCACGCGGACCGGCTGGCGCGCGGGCTCGCCATGGTGGCCAACATCCTGGACCCGGACGTGATCGTGCTGGGAGGTGGTCTGTCAGCTATGCAACACCTCTACGACATCGTGCCCAGGTTGATGGTGCGACACGTACTCGCGGATGGCGCGAGCACACCGGTGGTGTGTAACCTGCACGGCGATAGCTCTGGGGTGCGCGGGGCGGCTTGGTTGTGGCCGCTTGCGTGATACCTGGCTTGGATGGATCGGGGCAGCGCCGTGGACAGCATCACCAGCATTGGCGGTCAGCTTGATCACCTAACGGCCGACCCGCTCGATCCGCTTTTCTGGCGCCCGGCACGGTTGGGTGTGGTCAGCGCGTGGTATGGGCATGTCCCGTTCGCACATTGGTTGATGGCAGCGGCGCGGCCTGGCTGTCTGGTCGAGTTGGGCGCGCATGCCGGCGTGTCCTACGTCGCGTTCTGCGATGCAGCCCAGCGGTCTGGTGTGGATGCGCGGTGCTACGCCATCGACACGTGGCAGGGCGACGAGCATGCCGGGTTCTATGACGAGAGCATCTTCGCCGACCTGGCGGCGTTTCATGATCGGCATTTCGCCGCCTTTTCACGGTTGATGCGGTGCACTTTCGACGAAGCGCTGCCGTTCTTCAGCGATGGCAGCATCGATCTACTGCATATCGATGGCCGCCACCGCTACGAGGATGTGTTCCACGATTTCGAAAGCTGGCGCCCGAAACTCTCGGCCAGAGCCGTCGTGCTGTTTCACGACACAAACGAGCGTGCGCTCGATTTCGGCGTTTGGCGGTTATGGGACGAGCTTAAACGACGACACGAGCATTTCGAATTCCTGCACAGCCATGGTCTGGGCGTGCTGGCTTACGGGCCGGAGGCGCCCGGCGAAGTTTTGGCGCTGTGCCGGTCGCCGGAGGTGGCGCGGCTGCGCGCACGCTTCAGCCTGCTTGGGGAACGATGGGAACAGGATTACCTGCGATTGGAGCAGGACGCGGCGGCCGGCGAACTTCGCGCCGAACTGGACCGGCAAGCGGAGGCAATCGAGGCGGCGCACCAGGATGCGCAGGCGCGCATCGCGCATGAGCGCGGGCGCGTGGAAAAGCAGGCAGCGCTGTTCGAGCAGGAAAAGGAGGTTCTGCTGACCCGCACGGCCGGGCTGCAATACGATGTGGAGAACCTGCGCAATGATCTCAACCACGCGCTGTCGCAACTGTCGTTTACCCAGACCGAGTCCGCCTGGCGCGAAAGCGAGTTGGCCGCTCGGGAGAGCGAGATCGCTTGGCATCTGGCGCAAGCGGCTTGGGCACAAGGTGAATTGGCCCTCGCCCAGGCAGAGGCGGCATGGCTGCAGGGTGAGAATGCGTGGCTGCACGCCCATCTCGGCAACCTTCAAGGCGAACGCGAGATCATACTGCAATCGACCAGTTGGCGGCTGATGATGGCGTTGACGAGGACTGCCCGGCTGGTCCCCCGGCCGATGCGCCGCAGCCTGCGGGCCATGGTGCGGCTGGCTCGGGGCGGCTCGGGCCGTCCGGCGCTCAGGTCAGCCTCAATCTCCCCGTCAGTGCCGCCGAAGCCGCTGCCCGCTTCGGCCGAGGCTCGGCCTGCGCAGCCCACCAACGCGACATCACCAGCGCAGGGTGGTGCGATCCGACAAGAGGCGTCACCACCACCAGCCCGATCCGCGCCACCCAATGGAGATTCGCCTCCGGCGCAAGCAGCGTTGCCGGCCACATCCAAGCCCGCCGCCAAGCCGACGGCCACGCCGCGGCCGGTGGCGCCGGTTCGCAGCGGGCTTGGTCAACGCCTGGTGTTCGTCTCCGGCGAGCACGACACGCCCGGCCACGACTACCGTGTGCTGCGCGCCGTGCACTCCGCCGTGCTGTTGGGGTGGCAAGCTGAGGCGATGACCATAGAGGCGGCCACCAACGCACGCCTTGAAGGCGCCGACATGGTGGTCATCTGGCGCGCCACATGGTCCGCCGACATCGACCGAATCTTCAATCACTGCCGCAAGACCGGAATCGTCACGATCTTCGACGTGGACGACTTGATGTTCAGGCCGGAACTTGCCCGCAACGTGCTGATCGACGGCATACGCTCGCAGCGACTGTCCGAGCTGGATGTGCAGCGCTTCTATGTCCGGGTGAATCAGAGCGTTCGGGCCGCCGACCTATGCACCTGCACCACGGCCGAACTCGCCTCGCATTTGCGACTGTTCAAGAAGCCGAGCTTTGTCGTGCCGAATTGCTGGAACGAGGAGACCTGGCGACGCTCGCGCCTGGCGGTGCGGCAGCGTTCGCAATCCGAGAATGACGGGCTCGTACGCATCGGCTACGCGAGCGGCACACGCACGCACCAGAAGGATTTTGCGGCGGCGGTGGGTGCGATCGCGAGGCTGCTGCGCGCGGACGAGAAATGCCGGCTTGTGCTGTTCCGCGACCCGGATAGCGGCGAGGGTATCGTCATCGCGGAAGAGTTCGAGGAACTGGCGAAACTGCACGATCGGATCGAGTGGCGCGACAAGGTGGCGCTGGTCGATCTCGCGGCGGAGATTGCGCGGTTCGATATAAACCTGGCGCCCTTGCAGGTTGGAAACCCGTTCTGCGAGGCCAAGAGCGAGCTGAAATATTGGGAGGCAGCGCTGGCCGGCGTGGCGACCATAGCTTCGCCGACCGGACCTTACCGGCGCGCGATAGAGCATGGGCGGACGGGGTATTTGGCCAACAGCGAGGAGGAGTGGTTTGACGCGCTGTCCGCGCTGGCGGGCGATGCGGCGCTGCGCCGGCGCGTGGCGCATGCGGCCTATCTGGATGTGCTGTGGCGGTTCGGACCGCTGCACCATGCGGCAGCCCTCGGCTCCATGCTGGACCAGGCGCGTGGCGGGCGGGTGGCTGCGCGCGCGATGCTGCTCGACCTGCTGGCGGCCCAGCAGCCCAGGACCCCGCCGCATCTGCCGGAGCGCGACATCGTCTTCCAGCGCGACCGCCTTGGGCAGGCTGAGGTGACCGTGATCATCCCGGTGTATAACTACGCCCATTACGTGCGCGAGGCGCTGGACTCGGTTCACGCGCAAACCGCGCCTGTGCTCGACCTGATCGTCGTCGAGGATTGCTCACAGGATGCGTCGCTGTCCGTGATCCTGGAATGGGCAGAGCAGCATGCCGAGCGGTTCAACCGCATCCTCGTCGTCAAGCACGCGGTCAATGCAGGGTTGGGCTTTGGACGCAACACCGGGTTCGATCTTGCGGAGACGCCCTACGTCCTGCCGCTGGATGCCGACAACACGCTGCGGCCGGATGCCGCCGCGCACCTTGCCGCACGGCTGCGCGGCTCTGGTGCGGCCTTCGCCTACCCCACCATTCAGCGCTTCGGCAAAGACAATCTTCTCATCGGTGACGAACCGTTCCTGGCCGCGCGCCTGGTCAGCGGCAATTTCATCGACGCTATGGCACTGGTGCGGCGCGATGCATGGGCGGCTGCCGGCGGCTATGATCATGTCCGCTTTGGCTGGGAGGACTATGATTTCTGGTGCCGCCTGGTCGAGCTCGGCTTGTGGGGCGAGCATGTGCAGGAGGTGCTGGCCGACTACCGCGCGCACGACCAATCGATGCTGCACACGTCGACCGACATAAAGAACAACAAGATCGCCCTCATCGCCGATATGAAGAAGCGTCATGCCTGGCTGGATATGAGTGCCATGACGCTGTGACCCGTTCTACACCAGCAGATTGACCGATTGTTCCGCTTCCAAGGCCTGGCTTTGCTTCTGCGCGAGATCGCTCGCCTGCGACGTGTCCGCCTGCGTGGCATCGGCCGGCGCCTTCGGGCGGCCGCCGTGCGCATGGGAAAAAATGTGGGCCGGCTGGGCTGCCGGGAGCGCCGAGATGGTCATGCGACTGCCTCTGTGTGAACAACGCAAGCAGTTTACGCGAGAGGTGTTGAGGGAAAGTTAAGGCAAGCGGCTACCAATTCCGGAAAGACACAATCAAGAGCTGTCATTATGGAGCGGTCGCAGTCAGTAGCGTGGCCAGTTCGGTGTGCGAACCGGGCTGATCCAGAAAGGCCCTGACCGCACTCCGCATCCGCGCACTGTACTCCGCCTTGATTGCCCGGTCGGCCACCGCAATGCCTGGCGAGGCGCGCAGACGTGACAGTTGCGCGTCCAAGCCGGGCGCGCATTGCCACGTGCGGTCGTCCGTCACCAGTCCCGGGTTTTTGGCCAGCGCGATGAAACGGGAGAGGATCGTGTTCGACCGTTCGGCGTCGGCTCGATCCGTGGCGCTCCATGTCGCATCGCCGCGCGCCACTTTCATCAGCATCTCGGGCGCAGTGCGGAACGGATGATGCGCTACCCACGCATAATCGGCACTGACCGCATCCTGAGGGACCTTGAGGCCGCGCAGCAGGCCCATGTGATGACAGGGAGCACCGTCTTCGATCCGGTACGAAAACGGCATATTAAGCGCGGGATAGGGAAAGTGGCAATGCGCATCCCAGAACTGGCTGGAGCGCACAAGGCTCTTGAAGATCGAATTGACCGAAGCCTCGCGCCGCGTGAAGCGGCGTGTGCTGGGCGTGTCCTGCCACACAGCATCTGGGCCAGCCACGAACACCAGCCAGCGCAGGGTGACAGCGTCCACGTGCTGGTATTCGTGCCAGCCGATCAGGTCGGCGATGGACGCAAAGATCTTCGGGTTCAAACCGACATATTCGTCCAGGTCGAGCACCATCGTCCAGCGATAGTCCACCAGATCGGGCAAGGCCTTGAACGCATGGCCGTATGCCTTCCATTGGGCGCGCGCCGCCGGCGACAGCTCGTTGCGAACCCAGGTGATCTCGCCGTGGTCGGCAAGGCGGCCCAGCAGCTCGTCTGAGCCGTCGTCATTGTCGTTGCTGTAGATCACCACGTGATCGAAGCCGAGGGCACGGTGATGCGCCAGCCAGTCGAGGATGTACGGTCCCTCGTTGCGGGCAGTGGCCAGCACGGCGGACAGGCGCTTCGGCTGCAGGGCCCGGCGGGCGAGCGCTATCAGCGCCAAACCCGCCTGCGGTCGCAGCGCACCCGATTGCAGGACGGCCACGTAATCCTCGCGGGCGGGAGAGACAGTCCGGCGCGTGGGCGGGCGGCCAGAGCGATTCCAGGCGATCAGGCCGGGCAGATGCTGGGCAAGCCATGGATCATGGGGCATGGCGCGCCGGAGCATCGCCAGATCAGCCGGCCGCATCAGCAATCGTTGCGCCAATATCGCCAGCTCGTCGATGCTCAACACGCGTATCATCGTCTCGGCCAGAGCCAGGCGGATCTTGCGCGCGTGCAGCAGCGATATCAGCGTGTCGGCCGACATCGGCGCGCCGGCGGCACGCGACAGTTCGGCGAGCACAGCGCGGCCGGGCGGCGCCAGCACCCCGGCCGGCGTGGGATGGAGCTCGAACCGGTCCAGCACGGGGTCGCCGACCCGGTCGAACAGCACCCGGTTCGGTTTCGGCATTCTCGCCCCGGTCACCACGCCCAAGTAGCGGACCGGCGCCATTGGATGGCGCAGCTCGACCCGGCCATCCGGCACGCGCGTGCCGCGCATGCTGATGGCCGGGGCCGACATCCCATCGCCCTAGACGGAGCTCGTCCTTCCATCAGGCGCCAGGAGAAAGCTGGTTTGCGGTGCGCCGCGCGGGAGGCACGCGACCAGTGCCGTCCGCGGCGAGACGGTCTCGGCCATGCTGATTTCGGTCTCGTCGCCCTGCACGGCCAGCCAGGTCTGCCGGCCGGTGCGCAGGGTGAACAGATCGAACTCCGCTTCGGGCGGACCGGCGCTGGACCGGCGTCGAAACAGCCTGGAAATCATCACCTCTGGACGGCGGTCACCCGCCATACGGTGTTGCCCACATCATCGGCCACGAGCAGCGCGCCCTGCTTGTCCAGCGCGACGCCGACGGGGCGGCCCAGGGCGCGGCCGTCCTTGTCCAGGAACCCGGTCAGCACATCGATGGGGTCGCCCGCCGGATGGCCGCCCTCGAAACGGACGAACACGACCTTGTAGCCGCTGCGCGGCCGCCTGTTCCAACTGCCGTGCTGGCCCACGAATGCGCCCTGCTGAAACGCCGCGAGCAGCACGCCGGGTCGCGAGAACGCCAGCCCC
Source organism: uncultured Acetobacteraceae bacterium (assembly GCA_964252425.1). Taxonomy (GTDB): domain Bacteria; phylum Pseudomonadota; class Alphaproteobacteria; order Acetobacterales; family Acetobacteraceae; genus BOG-908. The sequence goes on along the minus strand of CAXUNK010000002.1, from coordinate 6,262 downwards.
AGGGATGCCGTATGCGGCCCTAGCGCGTAATCCGGCGGGATCGCGCTGGCGACCAGGTCGGCGCGCTGCGGTTGCGCGCGCTCATCGACGTGCTGGCCGTAATAGCTGTACGGCCAGCCGTAGAACGCGCCGTCGTGAATGGCGGTCATGTAGTCGGGCACCAGGTCGCTGCCGATCTCGTCCCGCTCGTTGACCGCGACCCACAGGGCGCCGCTCGCAGGCTCCCAGCCCATGCCGACGGGATTCCTGAGGCCGCTCGCGAAGATGCGGTGGGCGCCGGTGCGTGCATCCACCTCCCACACCGCGGCGCGACCGGTTTCGGCCGCGATGCCGTTTTCGGCCACGTTGCTGTTCGAGCCGACGCTGACATAGAGCTTGGCGCCGTCCGGACTGGCGACGACGTTCTTTGTCCAGTGATGGTCGATCGGGCCCCCTGGCAGGTCCGTCAGTTTGACCGGAGGCGAGGTCAGGCTGGTCTGGCCGGGCTGGTAGGAGAACCGCAGCAGCGCGTCCGTATCGGCCACGTAGAAATCCTGACCTACGAGCGCCATGCCGAAGGGCGAGTTCAGGCCAGTTGCAAAGGTGAAGCGCTGCGCGCCGCCCTGCCCGTCCGGACGCAGGAGGGTGATGCGGTTGGCGCTGGGCACGCCGGCGCCCGCACGATCCTGCACGATACGGCCGATGAAACCCTTGATGCCTTTCTCGTCGTCTGGGCGGGGCGGGGCATTCGTCTCGGCCACCAGCACGTCCCCGTTCGGCAGCACGTAGAGCCAGCGCGGATGGTCCAGCCCTTGCGCCAGCGTGGTAACGGCCAGACCCTCGGCCGGTGTGGGATGGCCGCCGGCGGGCCAGCCCCGCGCGGTTGCTATGTTGACCGTTGGCAGCAGGCCGGCATGGGGCGCCGGCAGCTCTGGGTGCGGGCCGGTGCCTGCGGTGACGGGAAGGCTGGCCCGCTCACCGCAGGCATATAGGCTGAGCAGGCCGGCGGTGAGGATCAGGCCGAAGACGGCTGAGATTTTGCGCATTGGGGAGTCCGCGAAAAGGTCGCCTTAGTCTCGCGCATCGCGCGTAAAAGCGCGAGATGCTTGACGCGGCGGCGGTGCAGGCGTGGACTGTTGCCGTGTCGAACCGGGCTGCCCGTTTGACGTCGGTCGCTTCAGCGTCACGCCGGCGCGGGGTTTCGCTGTGCCTGGCGCTGCTCGCTCTGTGCGGGCTCTCCAACTGCGAAGGTCCCGCCTGCTCGTCGCGGCCGCTGGCCGTGCTGCCGCTGACCGAGGAGTCGAGCGGCCTATACGTGCAGGTCGGAGTTGACGGGCGGATGCTCAAATTGCTGCTCGATACCGGCAGCACGCGAACTCTGCTGACCAGCGGGACGGCGCGGCTGCTTGGCCTTCGCGTGGAGCACCTGCTCGATGACACCGACGTGCTCGACGGCTACGCGGTCAACGGCGTGGGCGGGCGGCGGCACATCGACCGGGGCTGGCCGCATCGCATCGAGCTGGGTCTGGCGCCGATCATCGCGACACCGGTCTCGATCGTGTGGTCGGGCGACGCGAGTTGGGATCCGGCTGGGGACGGCATACTCGGGATGGATCTGCTGTCGCGCTACGATCTGGATCTGGACCTGGCCGGTCAGCAAGTTTCGCTGTTCGCACCTGGCACGTCGTGCGTGCCGCCCGGCAGCCATTCGCGGCCGCTGCGCGCGCTGTCGGACATGACCGATGGTCCATGGCTGATTGTTTCCGTCGGTGGTGTGACCTTTCGGGCACTGATCGACACGGGCGCGCAGCACAGTTTCATCATGGCATCGGCCGCGTCGAGGATCGGCGAGACAGCCAAGTCTGGCACGGCCGGCCGCAAGTTCCAGGTGGTGGGGGTAGGATCGGCGCGCGAGCCGGCGGTTTTACGCGTCTTCGATCAGCTCGTGGTCGGGGACGCGGTCATTCCGAAGCTGGACATAGCGGTGATCGGAACGCTGCGCGGACCCGGCGTGATACTAGGCGACGACGTGCTGCGTCGACTACATGTCCGCATAACGGCGAACGGAAAACTGTTCATAGCACAGCCCAGTTCGTGAGAGTCTTCTTCTCTTCAGAGACGCAGGCCTTTGTTGTCCATCCACGCCGCTACCGCCTCATTCACCCGCTCGGGCGCTTCCTGCTGCACCCAGTGCGAAACGCCCGGCAGGCGCCGAAGCGTGAAATCCTGCACATAGGGTGCATACCCCTCGGTGAGTTCCAGGCCCAGCGCCGTGTCCTGCTCGCCCCAGATCATCAGCGTCGGCACATCGATACGCGGTGATGCTGTGCGCTGCATCAGCGAAGCGAGGTTCGCGCGATAATAATTGATCATCGCGGTGAGCGCGCCCGGCTGCAACGCGGCGGTCTTGTAATGAGCCAGCACGTCCGGCGGGAACGCCGCCTTGTTGACGGCCATGCCGCGAAAGGCTTCGCCGATTGCCCGGGCGCTGCCGGCGCGCAGCAGGGCTTCGGGCAGCGCCGGTAGCTGGAAGAACAGCACGTACCAGGAGCGCGCCCATTGGCGTGGCGAGCGCCGCAGGACTTCGCGGAAGACGGCCGGGTGGGGGACGTTCATGATGATCAGGCCGTCGAGCGCCTGCACACGCTCGATGGCGAACTGCCAGGCGATCAGCGCGCCCCAATCATGAGCCACCAAAAGGCGCCGGCGCGCACCAAGCGCGTCGAAGATGGCGGCCACGTCGGCGACCAGGTGTTCCATGCGATAGGCGCTGCGGTCGTTGGGGCGCGTGGTCTCGCCGTAGCCGCGCAGATCGGGAGCGACGGCGTGCCAGCCGCGTTCGGCAAGCATTGGGAGCTGGTGCCGCCAGGAGAAGCGGGATTCGGGGAAGCCGTGCAGGCAGAGCGCCATGTCCGGACCCTCGCCCGCTTCGTCGATGGCGAAATCCAGCGTGGTGGTGTGCAGCGTGCGGGTCGTGGTCATGCGTGGGCCGGACGATAGCCCATACTTCGCATGCAGCGAAGTGCTGTGCTGGTGTGTTAGTCGGGCGGCTTTGGGAGTGACACTTGAGGCAAGCAGTCCTTTTTTGAAAAAAAGACCAAAAAACTTCTGTCTTCCTCGCCTGCGGTAGTGCTCGCGCAGGTTCTCCCAGAACCGCTTTGGCAGAACTGCGCGAGCCGTGACGCAGGCGAACAGAGCAAAAGCTTTTTGCTTCTTTTTCTCGAAAAAAGAAGGCCCTTTTTAAAGCTTTCAAAGCGCCAGACCGGTCAGCCCCTCGTGCCCGGCCGGCCGCACGCCGGAGCGGTCCCAGCGGAGTAGGCGCTCGGCCTCCTCGATCGGGACGTCGTTGATGCTGGCGTGGCGCTCGGCCATGTAGCCGGCCTCGTCGAACAGCCAGTTCTCGTTGCCATGCGCGCGCCACCATCGGCCCGCATCGTCGTGGTATTCATAGACGAAGCGCACGGCGATCCGATCTCCCGCCGCCGCCCACAGCTCCTTGATCAGCCGGTATTCGTGCTCGCGCGCCCATTTTTCGGCGAGGAACGCTTCGATCTCAACCCGGCCGGCGAGGAATGTCGAGCGGTTGCGCCAACGGCTGTCCGGCGTGTAGGCGAGCGCCACGCGCGCCGGATCGCGCCCGTTCCAGGCATCTTCCGCCATGCGCACCTTCTGCGCGGCGGTCTCCGCCGTGAAGGGCGGCAACGGCGGACGTGTCGTCATCGGCGGCTCTCCACTTGAAGTTCGGCGATGCGGGCGCGCAACGCCGCGTTTTCCAGGGCGAGCCGTTCCATCCGACCGCGCATCGGGGCAAGCGCGTCCGCCCATTCGGTTTCGGTCAAGCGCGGGACGATATGCTGCGGACAGTTCCAGTCAAAGGCAAGGATGTCGATGACGAACGCCCGCTCGGCCCGCGCCGCGGTGCCGGCGAGCGCCATGGCGAGTGCCGGGTCGGCGCCAGGATCGGCCGCGCGCATGCGGCCAAGCAGCTTCAGTCGCCGCCGATTGGGATAATCCATCAGGAACAGCGCCACCCTGTCATCGGTCGCGAGGTTGCCGAGCGTCAGATATTGCTTGTTGCCGGCCAGATCGGCCATTGCCAGCCGGCGCTCGTCCAGGACCCGCAGGAAGCCTGTCGGGCCGCCGCGATGCTGGATGTAGGGCCAGCCATCGGGGTTGACGCTGGCGACATATAGGCTGTCGCGCGCGGCGATGAACGCCTTCTCCTTCGGACCGAGCCGGTCGAAGACCGGCGCACCGCCTTCCAGCCGCGCGTACGCCCTGCGGCTGCCATGCTCGGCCTGCGCCAGGCGGGCGGCGGGACTGGTCGCGAGTTCCAGGAAACGGTGACCCATGGCAACATACTCCATCGTGGCAGCCGGCAGGCGAGGCGGATACCTCGCCTGCATCGGCGTCAGGCGGCGTGCGCGGTGCGGATGACGGGAAAGTCGATGTCGGTGTCGGCGACGTTGTTGACGAAGTTGGTCAGCACGTTGACCACGACGTTGGCAACGATCTCGACGATCTGCGCGTCGGTGGTGCCGGCCAGGCGGATGGCCGCGATATCGGCGTCGCTGACCTTGCCCCGCGTCTCGGCGACCTTGCGCGCGAATGCCAGGACCGCGTCGGCCTTCGGGTCGCCGGAATGGCCTTGGCGGTTGGCCGCCATCTCGGCCGCGTCGAGATGGGCGAGGTTGGCGCCCAGATAGCTGTGTGCCGACAGGCAGTAGTCGCAGCCGTTCACCTGCGCCGTGGCCAGCGCGATCCGGTTGCGGGTCTTGACGTCGAGCGTCCTGGCGAGTGCGCCGGAGAGGGCGAGGAAGCCTTCGAGCGCGGCCGGGCTGTTGCCGATCAGGCGGAACAGGTTGGGCACGGTGCCGAGCTGGGCCTGCACGGCGTCGAGCAACGGCTGCGAGGCGGCGGGTGATGCATCGCGGGCGGGAATGGCGAGGCGTGACATGGCGGGTTCTCCATCGTCGTATGTCAGCGTGTCTGCTGCGGCCCCGAGATGAGCCTCTTCCTTCCCGTCGATAATCTCCTGTCTTGACACTTGTTTATTTCATCTCGTGAAATGGTCCCGTGGACCGGCTCGACGCAATGCGCGCCTTTCTCGCGGTCGCCGACCGGGCGAGCTTCGCCGCGGCGGCGCGCAGCCTGCGCTGGTCGCCGGCGATGGCCACCCGCGCCGTGGCCTCGCTCGAAGCCGAACTCGGGCTCCCGCTGTTCAGCCGCACGACGCGGGCGGTGCGGCTGACCGAACGCGGCGCGCTCTATGCCGAGAAATGCCGGGTCATCCTCGCCGATGTCGAGGCCGCGCGGAGCCTGGTGCGCGGCGAGGATGCAGCACCGCGCGGCATGCTGAGCGTGACGGCGCCGGTGTTCTTCGGACGGCTGCACGTGATGAGGGTGGCCGAGGCGCTCGCATCCGCGCATCCGGACCTCATGATCCGCCTCACCCTGCTCGACCGCGTCACGCATCTGGTGGAGGAAGGGTTCGACATTGCCGTGCGCATCGGCAGTCTTGCCGACAGCTCGCTGTCGGCGGTCAAGGTCGGCGAGGTCGGCCGCGTCATCGTGGCCAGTCCGGACTACCTCGCGCGCGCCGGCCTGCCCGCGCGCCCGGCCGACCTGCGGCGGCATCGGATCGTGTCGTTCGACGGCGTGGGCTCGACCGACGAGTGGGGGTTCGGCGCGGATGGCCGCACGACCATCAGGGTCAAGCCGCAGCTTTCCGTCAACTCCGCCGAAGCCGCACTTGACGCGATCGGGCGTGGCCAGGGCATCGGGCGGCTGCTGTCGTATCAGGTGCAAGCCGGCGTCGCCGCCGGGTCGCTACGCCTCCTGCTGGCGGACGCGCAGCCGGCCTCGGTGCCCGTCAGCCTGGTCTATCAGTTGAGCCGGCGCGGCTCCCCCAACATCCGGGCGTTCGTATCGGAAGCGAGACAGTATTTCTCTGGCGTGCCGCTATCGGGAGCGCTTGTACCGACCGGCCTCTAGGCTGACACGGTGTGGGAGAAAGAAAGAGCTTCTTTTTCGAGAAAAAGAAGCAAAAAGCTTTTGCTTGTTCGCCTGCATCACGGCTTGCAACAGTTCTGCCGGAGCGGTTCTGGCAGAAGCTGCGCGAGCACGACCGCAGGTGTGGGAGGCCGTTTTTTTCAAAAGAAGACTGCTTGCGGGTTTGGGGTCAAACCCCAGAGGGGTCCAGGGGCCGCGCCCCGGGGCGTGTTGGAGCGCGTGGCGAAAGTTCGGCGCCCCGCGTCATCGCCGCACCCGGCAGCGGCGGCTG
>CAXUNK010000001.1:54769-68574 GCA_964252425.1 uncultured Acetobacteraceae bacterium | reverse complement strand
TTGCGGCAACCAATGAAGCTCATGCCGGGTCGATCCCCGCGTGAGCGGGGGAGCCTGCCGGCCAGACACGCGCATTCTCCAGAATACGGGTCGATCCCCGCGTGAGCGGGGGAGCCATCGTAGCCGGGCACCGGATACGCGATCTCGGGGGTCGATCCCCGCGTGAGCGGGGGAGCCTGTGAAACCTGCGGCACCGACACCGCCGAGCCGGGTCGATCCCCGCGTGAGCGGGGGAGCCGTGCACGCAATGCTTGACGCCGAGCGCGCCCAGGGTCGATCCCCGCGTGAGCGGGGGAGCCCACTTTGTCCGCGGTCACGGACCCGGCCGCGAGGGTCGATCCCCGCGTGAGCGGGGGAGCCAGCACGGAGCGCGTCTTGCCGGTCCCCATCGTGGGTCGATCCCCGCGTGAGCGGGGGAGCCGCTGAATATAGCTCAGCCACGTGGCCACGCTCGGGTCGATCCCCGCGTGAGCGGGGGAGCCGGCCAGAACACGCTGGCGAACCCAGAGCCGCCGGGTCGATCCCCGCGTGAGCGGGGGAGCCTATCTATGCATGGCGCACACTAACCCGGCCGGGGGTCGATCCCCGCGTGAGCGGGGGAGCCCCTCCAACGCCGCGCTGGCGGCTTCCTCCGGCGGGTCGATCCCCGCGTGAGCGGGGGAGCCTGCATCGACAATGTCATCGTGCTTTCCTGCGGGGGTCGATCCCCGCGTGAGCGGGGGAGCCGGTTCGGAGGCCGAAGTGATGGGCCGCAAGCCGGGTCGATCCCCGCGTGAGCGGGGGAGCCGCACGGTCGATGTTGACGGCCACCTGCACGACGGGTCGATCCCCGCGTGAGCGGGGGAGCCGTCGTGCCACGGGTATGTGGACCAGTGGATGCGGGTCGATCCCCGCGTGAGCGGGGGAGCCTGCGCCACGCGTCAACACCTTTTTCTTGCACCGGGTCGATCCCCGCGTGAGCGGGGGAGCCAGCAAGGATGACCTGACAACTGAAACGCGTAACGGTCGATCCCCGCGTGAGCGGGGGAGCCTTTAGACTGGATTGTGAGGACGCGTGGAACGCGGGTCGATCCCCGCGTGAGCGGGGGAGCCGTAAGATCGCGTCGCCGGTCTCCCCGAGAGTGGGGTCGATCCCCGCGTGAGCGGGGGAGCCCCGGCGCCGAACTGCGCGCCCTGAAGCAATCGGGGTCGATCCCCGCGTGAGCGGGGGAGCCCAGACGGAAAGCCTCGCCGGTCGGGATGGAGTGGGTCGATCCCCGCGTGAGCGGGGGAGCCTGCAGGTTGCGGCAACCAATGAAGCTCATGCCGGGTCGATCCCCGCGTGAGCGGGGGAGCCGATAGACACCGGCGCGCTCGCAGGCAAGTGGGCGGTCGATCCCCGCGTGAGCGGGGGAGCCCTCGCCACCACCATCACCACGCTCGATAGCCAGGGTCGATCCCCGCGTGAGCGGGGGAGCCGCCGAAAGCGCGTAGTATCCTGACCCGAGCTGCGGTCGATCCCCGCGTGAGCGGGGGAGCCCCGAGCAAATGAAGATCGTCATCGACACGGCGGGGTCGATCCCCGCGTGAGCGGGGGAGCCGCTGACGGCCGGCTTCCCTCAGACCGGCACCGGGGTCGATCCCCGCGTGAGCGGGGGAGCCGACGAGATACCGTTTTGACGCGCGACACCGCCGGGTCGATCCCCGCGTGAGCGGGGGAGCCTTGCCCGGTGCCGGGCAGAACCCGACGAAGGCGGGTCGATCCCCGCGTGAGCGGGGGAGCCGTGCCACCCTGCGGCAGTCCACCCATGAAATAGGGTCGATCCCCGCGTGAGCGGGGGAGCCGTCTCTCGCTTGGCGATTGGCTCGACCCCGAGGGGTCGATCCCCGCGTGAGCGGGGGAGCCTTCGGCGGTTTTTGGAGTAACCCTCATGGCAACGGTCGATCCCCGCGTGAGCGGGGGAGCCCGTGTCGGAGCGCCACCTCTACAGCCTGATGGGGGTCGATCCCCGCGTGAGCGGGGGAGCCGCACCGATTGGCACCGCAGCACTGCTATCGCAGGGTCGATCCCCGCGTGAGCGGGGGAGCCAAGCTGAGAGGCGCCTAGAACGGCTGACGGAGGGGTCGATCCCCGCGTGAGCGGGGGAGCCTGGCTGCGGGGTGCGCCAGTCTTGGCACGTGCGGGTCTATCCCCGGGTGAGGGGGGGAGCCGAGCGGGCCGTTGAGGGAAGACGCGGTCAAAAGGGTCGATCCCCGCGTGAGCGGGGGAGCCGACAATCGACCGTTGTTCACCTCGCCCACGCGGGGTCGATCCCCGCGTGAGCGGGGGAGCCGTCTCCGGCACCGGCTACAAGCAATACGAGCTGGGTCGATCCCCGCGTGAGCGGGGGAGCCGGATACACGTTGTCCTTCTTGTCGGACACGCCGGGTCGATCCCCGCGTGAGCGGGGGAGCCGATTTCCAGGTAAATCAGAGGACGGGCGAGCTGGGTCGATCCCCGCGTGAGCGGGGGAGCCTCTGACCCTTACTGATTTGACACTATTCAATTATCAAAGGACGACGGCGTGAAATAGTCTAGCTTAGCTCGCGCCTCACGAGTAGCACGCCGTCGACATCCACCAGGTCGCGGCGGGGTTCGCCCAGCGTCAGTATGGCTTGACCGCCGGGAGCGGTCGTCTCGCGCCATGTCATCAGGATCGTGCCGCGCCTCAACGCCCCGTACCATTCGCTCAGGACCTGCCATACGCGCTCGCGAACGCCCCGGCTCATTCGTGGACCCGTGTAGACGCCGGGTGCCAACTCCAGCATCACAGAGGATAGAAACCCGCGATAGCGGTCTTCCACATCCCGCGTCACCACGACTGTCATCGGCATCGCGTGCTACTGGTCCAGTTCGAAGAGACTCTTGATCCGTTCGATCATTGCCGGGATCACGCCTTCACGTTGCAAGGTGCGACCCGCCAGTCGCCGCGTCACCCGCTCAACCGCCTCGTCTGGCCGCTTGGTGGCTGTTTGCGCTGCCTGAAAAGCAACCGGCAGCGTTATCATATCACGAAACAGATCGGCGATATCCAAGACAAAGCTCTGTCCTGAATCCTCATGAATGAACCCGAGTTGCGGGATCGTCGCTGTCGCGGCGATGGCGATGGCCGCAGCGGCCTCAACGGCGCTGGCGGCGTGGTTGATCGCCTGGTTGGCAAGGTCTGCCGCGCCTGGATTGGCACGGTCGTAGCGCCGTCCTGACCAGGTGATTCCGAAGCGGGCGGCAGTGAGTTTGTAGGTCTCCTTCATCCTGGCGCCCTCGATGCCGCGGAGCACGGCGATGTCACGGTGCGGGAGCACCTCGCCCAGGCGCCAAGCATACATGCGCCGGGCGATATCAAGCCGGGCGCCCTCCGCATCCGCCCACACCCGCGCCTGCCGCCGTGCCAGTGCAGAACTGTCAGGCATCAATGGCGGGGCCGTGTAGCAACGGACCCCATCACCGCCGACCGCCGCCAGCCCGGTACCGTGATAGGCGAGCAGACGCAGTGCGTCATGGCTCACGGTCGATCCCGGACCGATCAGAATGAACGATACGGATTGATGCGGGATTTGGTAGTCGCCAGCATCGAGCGTGGGACCAAGCGCGGCCACGAAGCGAAGGCACCCGTCTTCGACGCCAAGCGCGCCGCGTTCGAGATACAGCAGGCCAAACCGGTCCGCATGCGGAATGCGCGCTGTGTTGAGCCCCAGCCGCCCTTTGAGCATCAGTCAGCTGCCGGCCGGAGCAGAAGCATGCCGAACCCGAACGCCCGATGCCGGCCGATGCCACGGGCCAGCAGGGCATGGAGCGCAGCGGCGTCGATCACCTGCAACGTGCCTTCAAACACGGCCTCGCGGCGGCCGATCAATGCGCGATCGCGAAACCGCGGGCGGGGCCTCTTATGCATCAGGCTTGCCGCACCCGGCCGGGGCTCGCCGCGGCGCCACAGCCGGGCATCCCGCAACGCGGTGAGGCGCACGGCCTCCATATGGACCGCGTCGGTGAACCGGACGGCGAGCCAATCGCGATAGACCGCCTCACGCTCCGGCGCGGCCGCAACGACGACAGGCTTCAGGCATGTCCGCGCCACATCGCCACCGCTCCCGCTTGCCGCCAATTCGCGTTCGATGAGGGCCAGGTAGGGATCGACCTCCATCCCGTGGGCAAGGCTGGGGTGATGTTTGCCGATGCGTATCGTGGGGCACACCCTCACCCGGAACCCGGCGCGCTGACGTGGCAGCAGCTCCGGCACCATCTTGCTGCGCGCACGATCCCAAGCGATCGCGGCAATTGCATGGCTGTCGGAACAGCAGCGTGCCGCAGCCTGGGCAGCGTCCATGTCGTACGGCGCATAGGCCAGCACGCTGATCGGCTGGTGCGCCTCGGAAACGTCGCGATCACCAGGCGAGCCACCCGCCTGCTGGTCCTGAATATCGAACGGCTTGGGCGCGCTGTCCTGCCAGAGGCGTGCGAACAGCGAATGAACGAGATACCCCAGATCGACCGACCGCGTGTCATCCAGCAGGCCATGCTGCCGGCCGCATTCCATCAGCATGCGCGGCACGATGGGAAGATGGAGCATGTGCAGGGTCATTGGTGGAAATCCGCGGGGGCGGCCGGGCTGGGCAGCTGGAAGCGCCGCACGGCCCTGGCCCCGGTGTGCATCTGGTTGCGCCAATCGCGTCGGTCGATGAGGCGCTCTGTCTCGGCCGGGTGCTCCTCGGCGTCAGAGAGCCGCTCATCCATTTCGACGTCGATTTTGTCGACATCGATGAGATCAGGTTCGGCGCGCGACAGCCTGGCTATCACGTCCTGCAAGGCGGCAGCGGCGCTGACCGCTTCGGCTTCACCCTCCCCGATCATGATCGGGGAGGCCGGCAGGCAGGTCTTGCGGCCGATGAACAATGGCCTGGCCGGGTGTCGTAGCGCCTCGGCCAGGGTGGCGAGGCTCGGCTCCTCCGCCGCCGGGTCGAGCGTGAGCGCCACCACCACCAGAGCGTCCGCCAGATACCAGCGGTAGCGGATATGCGTGGTGTCGCCCGATGCACCGCCCCGGATTTCCGGTGTGCCGCGGGTGGTCCAGCCGGTGTCGGTCAAATGCGGCCGGCCAAGGTCCACCGTATGATAGTCGCGCAGGACCTCGCCGGCGCGTGCGAGTGCGGCGGCCAAGCGGAGCCGGGTTTGCAGCCGTTCCAGCAGATCGGCCTCCGCGTGGCGGTAGCCGAGGGCATTGCCGAGCAAGCCGGTGATTTGCGCCTGACCGGGAAACGAGCGCGTGCGCCCGACATTGTCCACCATCGGTCCGCCGAACGACATCAAGGGCGCTTGCAGCCGCAGCAAGAGGAAGCCCGGCATCACACGGCGTCCGAGGCCACCTGGTCGGCGGCCCAACGGGCAAGACCCGGCAATCCGCCGGCGTTGCGGTCCGCCGGCATGTCGTCCACCGCCAGCATGGCCGCCACCTGGCGCGCCTCCTCCCGCCCATACATGCCATCGAACGCCTTCATGTGGCGGGCGAGCGCCTCGACGGCGCCCACGCGCGCATCGGCTTTGGGCACGGGGCGGTGAAACGCCGTCATGAGCGAACGAGGTTGCCGGGTCCCCGCCTCCGCCAGCACCAGGTCGGCATAGGCATAGGGTGCGGTCGACCCGAGCTTGGCGCCCGGCGAGGTGGTGGCCATCAAATGCACGAAATGCTCGACCACCTTGGCAGCCAGCCGGCGGTCGGCGCTGCGCCAGCGTTCGGGGACAACGCCTTCGAGGTTGGACACCAGCAGCGGCACGTCGATCACCACGTTGCCATAGAACAATCCGCTGGTGAGTTCGGCGGTCTGGATCAAGCCGGTGCCGAGTTCCCCGGCTTCGCGGGTGATGTCGTCGATGGCCACGAAATAATCCGGCTCGGCTTCCTCGGCGTGGACCGTCAGCGCGTGGGCCACGTGGATTGCGCCGTCGCCGCGGGCCAGGATGTCCGACGTGACCATCCGGCCGAACAGCGCCGCGTCCAGGCCGGAGGCGAGGCGTAGCGCTTTGAGGTTGGCGCCATGAGCCTTGAGATAGGCCTTCACGGCGGCCTCGAGGTCGTTCGGCTGCTGCCGCAGCAATTCGGCCGCGCTGTGCGTGATGAACGCAACTTCCGGCTGGCCGAGCACGATCACCTGATTGGTGTCGAGCGCGTCCTCGAGCTGTTTGTCGAGCGGCACCGCCTCTTCACCGCCGCCGGGCGCCGCTTTCGGCTTTTTGCCAGCCCGGTCTGCCTTTGCCTTCTTGCTCTCGCCCAGCATTTCGCGCTTCAGCGCGTCGAGCACGCTGATCACCGCCTCAACCGCGAACCCCTCCTCCACCAGCGGCTTGCCGACCACGCGGGAGATGATCTTGCGGGACCGGACCGTGCCGGGGGCAGCGCCGTCGGCAACCGGGTCGAGCAGATCCTTTATGGACCAGGCGGATGCGGTATCGCGCCAGTGCCGCTTGAGGCATTGCGAGGACACGCGAACCCGGCTCGCGCCGCCATAGGGCATGCGTTTCGCGCGACCCAGATCGTCACGGTTGAGCAGCGAAGCCGCAAAGGAGATCAACGTGTGGAATTGCAGGAACAGCGTATCATTCGGCATCGGAGGTCTCCGCGTCGTCTTGAGGTTTGGCGCCGGTGAAGTAGTCGCGGGCCATGGCGTGGGCCTTGTTGTCCGCCCCTGGCCGATCGAGCGCGGCATCAAGGATAAAACCGCCGAAGCCCCGAGCATCGAAGCGGACGCGCACGCCTTTCGTGGTGCACCAGCGCACGGCGGTGCGGACCTCCGCCGCCACGTCCTGCACGCCGCGGGCTCGCAGCAGGAGGACAAAACGCTGCTCCGCATAGCGCTTCTCGGCTAGCGCTCGGCCGATGGATTGGCCGCCGGCGCCGCTCGACTCGATCATCGCGACGATGAGGCAGGCGAAGGCGCGTTCAGCCTGCTCCCGCTGCCCGCCCAGCGAAGTGACGCCGACGGCGACCGCGTTGGCGGTGAGGAGCCGCCAGAGGACCGGGGGAAAGGCCAGGTCCGCTGGCTTGACCCGCCGCAGTTCCGCAAGGTCGCCCGGGGACAGGCCGGCCTCTTCACGTTCCCGGCTGAAAACGCCGAACAGATGGGCTATCGCGGCGTCAATCGCAGTCTGCGTCACAGCTGGTTTTCCTCTGCGGTGTCGCCATCGGCGGCGGCGCGCCGGATCAGCCTGGCCTTCCAAAGCATGGCGTCAAAGGTCCGGGAGGCGATGGCCCTCGCCCGTTCGCGCCGGGACTGCGGCGGATCAAGGCGATCCGTTGCTTTGTCGAACACGTTTTGGGTGATGCCGCAAAGCTCTTCGCGCCAGGCTTGGGCGCTGATGCCGTCTTCGGCATCTTCATCGGCCGCCGCGGCGCGGTTGAAGAGGTGATCGAAGAAAATGCGGTCGATCTCCTGGTCGAGCGTGTCCGACCAGGGTTGCGGCCGGTTGTCCTTGAAGTCGATTTTCTCCGCGCCGCCTTGGAGGAATGATTGCAGGCCGCGCCAAAGGGCCTTCTTTGCGGCATCGGCGTCCTCGATCATGCCTTTGCTGAGACGGTCGATAGTTACGGTCGCGACCATGGACCGGGCCTTCGTCGGGATCAGCAACCAGCGTTCGTGAAACCCCTCGGTCTTGCCCTGGCCCCGCACCAAGACGGCCGCATGCAGCCAGAGCGCACCGCGATCGGCCGGCTGCGGCACCATGGCAGCGGGACGTTTGAATTCCTGCGTGGCGATCAGCTTTCTCACCAGCCGGTAATCGAAACCGCTTGCCTGCACGTTCAGCGCCGCGCCGTCCTTCGCGCTGATGGGCGTCCAAGCATCGCTGAGATGGCCCTTCGACTCTTTCGGCACATCGACTCGCGCGCGTTCACTCGGCCGCCCCCACGCGACGATCTGCCCGGCCGCGTTGCGTGCCAGGCGGATGCGACGGCAAATCTCCACAAACAGCGGATCGAGATCGTCGAGGTATAGGCGGTCTTCGGGGTCCCAACGGGTTAGCCAAAGCAACGGAAGCCCATCCTCTTGGTAGTAGCCTCCTTGAAGCCGAAGCGCCTCCGCGCGCGCCGCGAGCGCCGCCTGCACGCCGCGGCGAAATCGGGTGGGCAGGTCCCGTGAGGGTGTCAGCATGACCATCGGCCGGCTGGCGAAGCCGCCATTCATGCGCGCGATGCCGAAATTGCCGCGCCCGGAATAGCCTTGCAGGGTTTGCAGGGTGCACAGGGCGAACAGCCAATCCCGCGGCTGCGCGGCGCCGGCGCGCGCGGCTTTCACGTCGTGACCCTTAGACGTCACCAGCACGTCGATTTCGTCTGGGGTCTGCCCTGCGATCGTATAGCCGGCTAGTGACCCGGCCTCGATCGGCGGCTGCATAAAGGCGGGCTGGGTCAGATCGTCCACGACCAGCGACCAGGCGCCAGGATTTTCCGGCGTGAGCGCCATCAAGCGATCGCGCCATCCATCGGGGTCGGCCAGACGACGCCATGATTCCTCGTCGTCCACATCCGCCGCCTTGCCGGTTCGGACCAGCGCCATCGCGGCGGTCTGAGATAGAAACAAATCCCAGGGGTGCCGCTGATGCGCCGCCAGCCCATCGAAGCCGAGAAGGGTCTGATCACAGAGCCGGGCGAGAGCTTCCGGCAGATTGGCGGCGAGTTTTCCCTCCGCGGTTTCGATGGTAAGTATGCGTTCGGTCAGCATGGGTCCCGCCAACATGTCAGAGCGAATTGGAGTCGCGGGTGGCAGCCCACCCACGACTCCCGTTTCGTTTGCTCGGGACCTAAGCGCCGCGAAACTCGCTGCTTGTCCCTAGGATGGTGGTGGTGGCATAACTCTATCCTTCGTACACTGCTGTTGACGGACATAGCCGGGCGGTGGCAGCCGCCCGGCTGACCCTAGCCACGGCCGACGTGACTCGCAAGAAATTTTTAAGGAACGACTTTATATTTCTGTCGGTCGGGTGGTTTGTCCCCGCGTGAGCGGGGGAGCCTTATTGACCTAAAGCCGTTCGGGTCGATCCTGACGGGAGTCAGGGAGCTTGCCGGTTGCGTCGTGCCCGCTCCTCAAGCCGGACGCAAACCGAGGCGATCATACACGAATTTTCGGTCGCCTACCGCAAAGCTAAGCCCGCCGGGCGCAACCGCAACGTGCCTTGGAGCGTCGATTGTTACGCCACGCAACCAGCGGCCCGACACCGAGAGGAGGCTGATCGCGCTCCCGAATGGGCCAATTGTGCCCGCTGGCAGTTCGACCGTTCGATCGTCTAGACCGAGACGCGTGGCGATTTGCTCGTCGCGCGGAGGCAGCGGCTCCATCGGCTTGCTCCACATCAAACAGACGTTGCGGGCAGCCTGCGCCTGCGCACCGATCTTCCCTAACGTCGCCTTCCAATGCGCCAGAAACACGCCTCCGAGCTCCTTGGCGCATGTTTCTATTGAGCCAGGATGCGTGGCGGCCTCCACCAAACGCCGGTTGTCGTGCGGGATGCAGATGACTCTCATGGTCGCAAGACTGCGCCGGGTCGCCACGATGCCGAGCAAATCCGGATAGACCCGACCCAACGCCAGAGGTCCCGAACCCACCTCCCCATCTTTGCCGATGGTCGCGGCCAATTCCGCTTCACTAGGCGCCAAAACGATCGCCGCCGCCATTTCGAACCCTGCTGGCCGGGGCCGCGTGTGGCGATGTAGACGGCCGATGCGTTGCAGCAGCACGTCAGCCGGGCAGAGGTCGGTAATCAGCAGGTCGGCATCGATATCCAGCGACTGCTCGGCCGTTTGACTGGTAATCGTAACAGACGCGCCTGCCTCGGACGTCTTGCCCAGCACAAATTCCAACGCCGCGTCCAGCCGTACCCGGTCTTCCGGCGCATACCGCGCATGGTGAGGGCAGCATGTCGGGCCAGCTAAACCCGCGACCTTGAGCGACAACTCTGGCGCTACCGCTTCCAATGCGAGTTGGGCCGCAACAACATCGCGAACCGTGTTGCGGATGACGAGCACGCGCGCCCCGCGCCGGGCGGCATTCACCGCCAACGCAACGATGGCAGCAGGGTCCCGCCAGTTCGTTTCGATATCTACCCGCACCTTTTTCTGGCGTTGTTCGCTCGACGGCCGAGAGAGCGGTCCCTCCTGCGCGTCGGTCCAAATGGCGGGATATGGCCGCGCCACTGCGGCAGCATGATCCTCCGCTTTGACCCGGTCAGACGGCATCAGCAACGCCGCACGCGCCCACGACCCAAGGGTTGCCGACATCAGCAAGGCATGGCCACCGGCCCGACGATGCTGGTCAAGCAGGTTGCGCAGGATCGTTGTCATATAGACGTCACTGGCGTGTACTTCGTCCACCACCAGCAACAATCGCAGCATAGCGGCCGAGCGCAGTTGGGCGTGTCGCACGCGTAGGCCGCCCAACAAGACCTGGTCGATCGTGCCGACAGCGACCCAGCTTGCCAGGTATCGCTTGGGGCGCTCGCTTGACCACAGCGCATCCTGGTCATCGCCCGCCTCGGCCCACAGCACCGCGGCGTCCGACAGCGACGCATCGGCGACGTCGCGACCGAGATAGCCGGGCACGGCGAGCGTGACATGCGGTGCGGCATCTCCCAACAAGCGCTGCAATGCAGCTTCGATACGGGTGTGGATCTGGCGCGCCGCCGCCCGGGTCGGCAGGGCGAAATACATGCCGTCGACCTCGCCCTTGCCGAACAGATCGAGGAAGTGGATCAGCGCCGCCTCTGTCTTGCCGGACCCGGTCTCGTCCTCGATCACGCAAGTCCGCCCGGCGGCGCCGGCCATTGGCATGGCCAGCATGGCGGCTTGGGCAGGGGATGGCACGCTATGGCCGATGAGCGTGCCGACGTCCCATGCCAGCGCGGACGCCGCAGCGCGGGCGCGCTCCGGCGCGAGGGCGCGACGCCGCAGCAGTTCTTCGGCTTGGGTTTGCGCCCACGCGTATCGTGCAGCACCGTCCGGCGCTCCATCATCGTCCGGCACTTCTTTGCCGGGCAGGGGGAAATGCGTGGGGTCGCTGCCGAGCCAGTCAGCCAACATCAGCAGCCCCGCAAAGGCATGTTGAAACGCCGGGTTCCAAACGAGCGGAGTACGGCTGAGCGCCTCCTTACACCAAACGACGACTGCCTCGACGAGATCTCGACACGCGCGAGTGGGATCATAGCCATCGGCTGCACGCCAGATCCCAGGTTCATAAGGGCCCGCGCACGGCAGGCTGCCGTGATGCGCCAAAATCGCATCCAACGGCATGAGATCATCGGACATATCCTCAAGCACATGAAGGAATTTACCAAGATTTCCTTGCTGCAGGAGTGCGTGTAGCTCCGGGCCACCTTTCGCCCATAAAGTAACTACGGGTGTGACATGCCCCACTGGTGGGCCTTTGAAGAACGGCCTGCGCTGAAAACCACGATTGATCTTGCCAAGATCATGCAAGGCGGCAAGAGCAATCAGTTTTGCACGATCTTCTGTCGTAAGCTCGGCACGTCCTACTAATCGTGCCAAGCGTCTGGCTATGACGGACTGGCCGAGCAATGCCCACATTACGGCCGCAACATCCGCACTGTGCCCAATCAGCGAGAGCGAAGCGGTCACGTCACAAGTGCAAACCGTTCGGCAGCCGCTACCGCGCCCTTCGGTACAATCGCGCTGGAGCTTCGCCCATGGGAGAGGCACCATAAAGGGGTTCACAACAGCTTGAGTGCAGCTCATAAGAGAAACAGGCAGCCCCTACTTCTGTGTTGGTCTCGCACGGGCTGATACCGCTAGCGCTTCCTTGATCGCCGATTATCCGATGAGCGCCACCAGCTTTGCGCGCACTTCTGCCAGCTCTGCTGCACTCACCCGTCCCTTGCGTGCCCGCCAATCCTGGCTTTTCACCTGATCGGCCAGGACAACGCTTGGCGGCTTACCCGCTGGCGCCACCTCGAAAGGGTAGCCCTTAATCCGCGTCGTGGTCGGACAACAGACAATCATGCCGGCGCGAGCGTTGTAGCTGGCCGGGCTGAGCACCAATGCGGGCCGGTGCCCAGCTTGCTCGTGCCCGGCTCGCGGGTCGAATTGCAGCCAAACGAGGTCGCCGGCATCCGGAATGTGAGCTGGCGCCATAAGCAGGCCTCTTGACCCACAGGCTTGCCCGTGTCGATCGGCTCGTGGCGGTTCTCGTCGGTGATGCCGGCCACCAGCGTCTCAACGTCGTAGCGCGTCGGATGGATCGGCTCGATGACGATCCGCCCGCCCTCCTCACGCACATTAACTGGTTGATCAAGGCGCACTTGCGCCGCTTCCAGAACGAAAGCCGGGATCCGCACGGCGGCACTGTTACCCCACTTCTTTACTACGCCCTGCATCTCGCTCTCCGCGCCTCGCTTCTACACTGTAGAGACACGCCGTGCTTACGAGCAAGTTGGGTGAGGCAGGCGGGCGCGCATGTCACGGCAGGTGCTCGTCCCTAGTGACGGCCGCCTGTCGCCATGCCGGCCGATCTGTCAGCCCTGTGGCCCGATCGGATGTCGTGCCGCTCTTCGTCGCGACCGGCGCAAAGCTGGTAAATGACGAGCTGACCTGGATGAGAATCGCTGACATGGTAAACTCCCTCATTGATAGATGGTCTGTCAGAGGTCATCCCTGCACCCCGCCCTATGCAGGCTTTATCGGGAGTCATTCCGGGCCGCCGCGCTACCATGTTGCGCAACTAGCTCGGGCATTTTGGGGTTCCCGATGCGCCGGCCAGCGGGCCAGCCTCGAGCCAATACGCAGGCCGAGCTCGAGGCAGCCGTAGCGCTGCACGCCGCCTTGCCTCGGTTGTGCGCCTGTCATCGCAACGATGACGCAGGTGTTCTACAATGCCGGTGACAAGGTTTACACGCTCGCGGGCACGCATGGCCTCCGCAGCGGGCAAGTCAAGCGAACCTCTTCCAACCGAGAGTGAAACGACAGGCTGCATCTGCCATCCGTGCCGGCGGAATCGCGGCTTCCAGCGAAGCGCTATGAAGAACGCTGCGCTACACCAACGAAATTCGTCTGCAAGGGGCGGTTCGGCTCTCGGTTGTTCGGCGAACCGTTGATACCGAGATGCGATCGCACGCACGATGAGCGTTGGCGTTGCCCCACCATGCCGGACAGGGCACCCTGGAGGAACCCGTGGCCCTCGCCGACATCACCGTATCCCACCGTCGGGTCCCCCACTCGACGCAAATTGACCATGCCTGCGAGTGGTCCGGCTTCTCGCGCACGCGGCTTGAAGGCTTGGTGAACGCGGGGAGCGTGCGGGCCGTTCGTGCCGCCCGGCAGACCCTGGTCCGCACAGCGCTCCTATGCCGTGACGTTCACGTTCATCACGCTACGGGTGCTGAACTTCATATCGGCCACGTCAACATGTCGGACCCCAGCTTCACCCTCGTCGACATCATCGTGACGTTCCTCTCCGTGTCTGGCCCCACCGTCGCCTTAAGCCGGCACGAGATCGCGTCCAGACGTCCGGCGACACACGCTGGGGACATGTCGGTCAGGACGACGCCAGCCTAAACTGGCATCGGTTTCGGCCCTCGAGTGGGGCGACACTCGACCATGTTGCCACGGTCGGGTCATCGTCAGCCAGGAGTTGTTCGCCGACTCTACGGACCTGCGGCCATCATGCTTTGAGGTGTGGGCTCAGGATCTTAAGCCATAGTCGCTCTCCCGCGCTGGGCAATGCGGTGCGTAGGTGGTGGAGGAGCTGGGGGCGGAGCGGCGGCCCGCAGGCCGCCGAGGCCGGCGCCCGGTTTT
>CAXUNK010000001.1:0-54759 GCA_964252425.1 uncultured Acetobacteraceae bacterium | reverse complement strand
CGCTCCGCGGGTGGGCTATGGGTGGCGTTGGTGGGGCAGGCGGGGGGGGGGGCGGGGGGCCGCACGGCCCGCCGACGCAGGCGCCGTTTTAGGCGGCGCCTGCGATATGCGCTGACGGAAGGGTCATGAACTTCTTGATGTTGTCGATTTCCGTGAGCAGCCGCCGGATATGGGGCGTGTACTCCGGCTTATGTTTGGACGCCGCGGTCAGGCAGCGGTTCCCCCGCAGCAGCGTCCCAGGCCTCTCTGTCCCCAAGTCTCTTGGTGACTGTTGACGAGAAGCCAGTCTTGTGCGACCACGCCATCAGGCCCGCGCGGCGTCGTTCGCGCCTGCGCACCGAAATGGGTGCACGATTGAACACGCGGAGAGTCTCTGATGAATGTTGCTCACAACCATTTGGCGGCGGGGCAGGAAGAGTGGGCAATGTCGGTGCCGGCGCATCAGGACAGCCAGGCGCTGGTCGATCGGATAGTCGAGATGCGCCCCTGGCTGCGTGGCATGCAGGCCCAGGCAGAGGCGCAGCGTCGCGTGCCGCAGGAAACGGTCGAGCGCCTGCAAGCTGCCGGCGTCTACCAGGTCACCTCGCCGGCGCGGTTCGGTGGCGCGGATTTCTCGGCACGGGAGCTGTTTCACGTCTACGAGGTGCTTGGCAGCGGCTGCGGCGCCACGTGCTGGACGGTCTGGGCCTCCACCGGCGGAAACCTCTGGAGCGCGGCGTTCCCCGAGGATGTTATCCGCTCGGTCTACGACGCGCCCTGGATCGGCAACCGCACCTGCGCTGTGGGCGGTAGCACGCGGCGTCTGGCCGGCACCGCCCGGCCGGTGGAAGGCGGTTGGATGGTCAAGGGCGCCTGGCCGTTCGCCACCGGCAGCGTGCACGCGTCGCACGCCTATCTGGCCGTCTATCTGGACGAGGCCGACGACAGCAAGATCGGCATGGTTCTGCTGCCCAAGGACTCCTACGTTTTGCGCGAGGACTGGGACGCGATCGGCCTGGCCGCGACCGGCAGCAACACGATCACGGTGCCCGAAGAGGTGTTTGTCCCCGAGGCGCGCTTCAGCACGCCTCAGATACTGATGGAGCGGCTGGCGGACCTTAAGGCCGTCGGCCTTGGGCCGCGGCCGGGTGGTCTTGCCCGGTCCGTCATGGTCGGCGCCGGCAACGCGCTCGGCATGGCGGAGCACGCGCTGGAGTTGTTCCTGGACGGCATGGGCAAGAAGTCGATCGCCTACTCGCCCTACGCGCGGCAGCAGGACGCCCCGGTCACGCACCTGACCGTGGGCGCGGTGAAGATGCAGATCGAGTCGGCACGGCGCATCGCCGAGGCGGCGCTCGACCATCTGGACCGGCTGCACGCGGCCGGCGAGGATGCGAGCCCGGCCGACACTGTGCGTTTGCATGCCGATACCGCCTTCGTCTGGGACACATGCGCGACGGCTGTGGAGTCGCTCTTCAAGGCGTCGGGCGCTTCGGGCATCTCGCGCAAGCAGCCGTTGCAGCTCGTCGCCCGGAACTGCCGCGCGGGAAGCATGCACGCCGCGCACAACATTCAGACCTGCCTGGAGAATTACGGCCGCCATTTGTGCGGCGTTCAGAACACCGTGACGGCGGTCAACGTGCTGGAACGCTGACTGTCTGCCGGGGCAGACAGTACGGCGTGCTCATCGGAGGCGCGCCCAGATCCGCACGTCCATGGCAGTCTGGGCGGTCATGCGCCCCGGCGCGATCCCTTGCTGCAGATTGCCGCTTCTGAGAGGCTTTGCGCCGTACCGGGTGTGGCGGATCTCGAAGGATACTGATGGAAGCTGTTGAGAACGGCCCGTCGCTGCACGTGGCGGGACCGGTGGCTACGGTCACGCTGCGTCAACCACGCAAGCGCAACGCGCTCGGCTTGCAAGACTGGCAGGCGATACCGCCCATGATCGCCACGGCCGAGCGGCATGAGGCTGTCCGGGTCGTCGTGGTGCGCGGGCATGGCGGCCATTTCGGTGCCGGAAACGACATTGCAGAACTCGCAGCCCTGTCGGCCGGCGAGGCCCTCCCCTTCGCCGAGGCGATGGCAGAAGCGGCGTTCGCCATTGAGGCGGCAACCAAGCCGGTCGTGATGGCCATCGAGGGTGTGTGCTATGGCGGCTCGGTGGCGCTCGCACTCGCGGGCGACATTCGGGTGGCGTCCAGCACCGCCGTCTTCGCGATCACGCCCGCCAGGCTGGGGCTGATCTACTTGCGCAGCGACCTTCAACGCCTGACGGCGGCGATCGGCCCCGGAGCGAGCAAGCGGCTGCTCTTTACCGGGGATGCGATCGATGCTGCGCGGGCCGAGGCCATTGGCCTGGTCGATGAAGTGTTTGCGGCGGATCGTTTCGAACCTAGCTTGCAGCGTCTGGCGGCGTCGATCGCCGAGGGTTCGCCGTTCACGTTGCGCCGCACAAAGGAGATGCTGCGCGGCCTGGCTCACGGACGAGCAGATCCGGAAACGACAGCCAGCCTCGGGCTTTTCGCCGAGGCGACACAGGGCGCCGACTTTCGCGAAGGACACGCAGCCTTTACTGGGAAGCGGCAGCCGCGCTTCGGTTAGTCGCTTCGGCGACGGCTCCGTCCTTGCCCGCGACCAGGCGGACCGCACGCTCGCTCGCCGCGCGCACACGCCTGGCCTGGGCCGCACTCATACCGAGGATACGCAGTTGGTACTCGGCTGCGCGCGCCGAGACGTCCGGCCCTGCGCCCGCCAGCCGTGCGGACACCGCGGCGCGCAGGATCGCCAGATGCGCGTCGATGACGAACTCGTCGACCGGCTCGCTGAACCGGCCTTGCGCCACCCCCAGTGCCACGTCCAGCCGCATGTAGCGTGCCACGTCCGCCTTGATGGCCTCGAACTCGGAAAACGCGGAGATCAGCAGGCGTCCCCACACCGGTTCCCCAGCGGCGATTTCAACGAATTGCTGGGTACCGTAGGCCACGCGGCAGGCTGCGTCGAGGAGTGAGAGGCGCGCGCTGTCCATCTCCTCGTGCATCGCGCGTGTGACCGCTTCGCACACCGCGGCCACGATCTCGAGCTTGTCGCGGAAGTAGAGATAGAAGGTGCCGTTGGCGAGTTCGGCGGCAGACGCGATGTCGCTGACGGATGTTGCGTTGATGCCGCGCTCAGACATGAGTTGCAGGGCGGCCTCGGTCAGCCGCGCCCTGGTGCGGGCCCGTTTTGTGTCCTGCCGGGGTGGCGTGCGCAGAGGTTTCGTCATGGGCGCACGCTACAACAGTCTGCGACACGGCGCACAACCCGACAGTTGACGCACCTCTCATTATGAGATAGCTCCCATTTCCAAGAAACAAGTGTGATGGGCGGAGGTAGCGATCCAAGCATGTTGGTCGCGCAACATCCCACCATCGGACGACGGACAGAGCGCATCGCCGCGGTCCGGGAGGGGGAGGTTGGGGCTGGTCACGCACGTTGTCATCTTCACCTGGGTTGCGGGCACGACGGAGCCGCAGGTGAGCGCGCTTGGTCTGGCTCTGGATCGTCTGGCGGAAGACGTCCGCGAACTCGTATCGATACAACACGGACCCGACCTTGGGTTTCGCGACACCAACGGTGATTACGCGCTGATCGCGACGTTCCGGGACAAGGCGGCGTGGGACGCCTACCAGGCACATCCGAAACACAAGGCGTTCGTCGCAGAGATGGTGGCGCCCCTGCAAGCCAGCCGCATTGCGATCCAGATCTAGAATCGGAGGAGCGTCGTGATGAGCAAGGAGACGTCCTCGATCGACAGCGCCGCTTCCGGCAACCTGTTCGCCATGTTCGCCGAGGCGGCGGCCGCCCGCCCGGATGGTGCCTTCCTCGTGCGCGGGGGCGAGCCCACGCTGGGCTACGGAGACATGCTGATTGAGACAGGGCGTGCAGCCGCATGGCTGCGATCGCTGGGCGCGGGACCGGGCGACCGCGCGCTTGTGCAGATGGAAAAGTCGCCAGCCGCGATCATCGTCTATCTCGCCTGCCTGCGCGCCGGGATCGTCTTCGTGCCACTCAACACGGCGTACGGTACTTCGGAAATCGCGTATTTCGCCGATGATGCCGAACCCGCGGTGGTTATCGCCACGCCCGGTCTGCCGGCCGGCGCCATCGGCCCTTCCGTCCGCGCGACGACGGTGACGGTCGATGGCGAACTGCCGGGCGCGCCATGGGCCGGCATGGCGCCGATACGCGGGGTGACTGAGCGGGACGGCAGCAACGCCGCGGCAATCCTGTACACGTCCGGCACCACCGGCCGGTCGAAGGGCGCCGTGCTCACCCACACGAACCTTGCATCCAACGTGGCAGTGCTGGGCCGTGCCTGGCGCTGGCAGGAAGACGACGTGCTGCTGCATGCGCTTCCGGTCTTCCACGCGCACGGGCTGTTCGTGGCGCTGCACTGTGCGATGCTGCACGCGTCGCCGATCCTGTTCCACGCACGTTTCGACTCGTCGGCGGTGATGCGGGACCTGCCCCGGGCGACCGTGTTCATGGGCGTGCCGACCTTCTACACGCGGCTGCTTGCAGAGAAGCTGTTCGATGCTGCGCTTTGCAGCAACGTTCGCGTGTTCATCAGCGGTTCCGCCCCGCTGCTGGAAGCGACATTCGACGCGTTCAGGCTGCGGACCGGGCACACGATCCTGGAGCGCTACGGCATGACGGAAGCGCTGATGGTGACGAGCAATCCTTATGACGGGCCGCGGATCGCCGGCAGTGTGGGACACGCGCTCGAGGGCGTCTCCGTTCGCGTCACCGTGGATGGCCGTCCTGCGCCGGCGGGCCAGCCTGGCATGTTGGAGATCAAGGGTCCCAACCTTTTTGCCGGCTACTGGCGCAACCCGGAAAAGACCGCCGCGGAGCACACCGCCGACGGCTACTTCATATCAGGCGATCTGGCCACGGCCGACGAGGCCGGAGTGATCCGCATCGTCGGGCGGTCGAAGGACCTGATCATCTCCGGCGGCTACAACGTGTACCCGAAGGAAATCGAGCTCGCCATCGACGCGCTCGACGGTGTTTCCGAGAGCGCCGTAATCGGGGTGCCGCACCCTGATTTTGGCGAGGGCGTGGTGGCCGTAGTGGCACGCCTGCCCGGGGTAGTACTTGGGGCCGAGGACGTTGCGCGTGCCGTCAGCCCGCATTTGGCGACGTTCAAGCGGCCCAAGCTGATCGCGATCGTCGATGATCTGCCGCGCAACGCGATGGGCAAGGTGCAGAAGACGGAACTGCGCGCGGCTTACATGACAGCCTTCGCCTCAGCTCACGTGTAAGTCGTCAAGCGAACGCGGGAACACCACGATGCAGCTGCCGACACCCGTCTACAAGCCCGCGTTCAACGTCACACGCGCCAGCCACGCTGTGTATCGCGTGCGGGACTTGCAAGCCAGCCGCGCATTCTATTGCGACGTGCTCGGGTTGGTCGTCAGCGACGAGGACACCACGACGTTGTGGCTGCGTGGCCTGGAGGAGGCTTGCCATCATAGCCTCGTGTTGAAGCGTGGCGAGCCCGCGGTCGAACGCGTTGGCCTGCGCGTGCTGACCGAGGAGGATCTCGATCTTCTTCAGGCCTACTTCTCCAAAGCGGGATTTCCGACCAGATGGGTGGAGATGCCGTTCCAGGGCAGGACGCTGCACACCACCGATCCGGCCGGGACACCGCTGGAATTCTGCGCCACGATGCAGACCCGCCCACGCCTGTTCGCGCATGTGGACCGGTTCCGCGGTGCCTGTGCGCTCCGCCTCGACCATTTCCAGATCGTGACGCCGCATGTCCAGGCGTGCCTCGACTTCTACAACGGCATCGGCTTCCGCCTGTCCGAATACGTCGTGTCCGGCGACACGCTGGAGATGATCTTCCTGCAGCGGAAAGGCAATCCGCACGACCTGGTCTTCGCGAACCGGGAAGGTCCGCGCCTTCATCACTGCGCTCTCCAGGTGCCGGAGACGCATCACCTGATGCATGTCTGCGACCTGCTGACGTTAAGCGACAGGGAAGCCCAGGTGGAGTTCGGTCCCGCCCGCCATTTCAGCCCAGGGCTGGCGCGCTTCCTCTATCTGCGCGATCCCGACGGATATCGCATCGAACTGTTCCCGAGCCACTACCATACCGTCGACATCGAGGACGAGCCGCTGCGCTGGGAAGTGCCCGCCTTCAAGGTCGGCGGCTGGACCGTGCCGCCGGATCGGTGGTGGAACGACAGCCAGCCCTTCGTCGCCACAGGACAGTGAGTGGGGAATCACCACATGCGCATCGTCACCTTTTCCCACAACAACACCGTCGGCCACGGCACGATGGACGGCGGTCGCATCGAGCACCATCCTTCCGCCACGTCTGCGTGGGAGCTGGCCATGAACCCCGCCGCACATCCTGCGCGCGGGCATGTTGCAGGCCAGGACGCGGTGCTTCTGGCACCGGTGCCGCGCCCAGGCAAAGTTGTGTGCATCGGGCTCAATTACCGCGCCCACGCAGAAGAGGGCGGCAACCCGTTACCGGATTACCCGGCGGTGTTCCTGCGTGGCGCCACGTCGCTTGTCGGGCCGAACGCGCCCATCATCCTGCCGGAATGCTCGGACAAACTTGACTTCGAGGCGGAGCTTGGCGTCGTCATCGGCAGAACTGCGCGCCATGTCCGGAGCGATCCGCTCTCCTACGTTGCAGGTTATTGCTGCTTCAACGACGGCAGCGTGCGCGACTTCCAGCGCAAATCCACCCAGTGGACGATGGGAAAGAATTTCGACATGACGGGCGCGTTCGGTGCCGACCTGTTGACGCCGGACGAGCTGCCGGAGGGCGCCTCGGGCCTGCGCATCACGTCCCGGCTCAACGGGGATGTCATGCAGGACGGCGACACCGCCGACATGATCTTCGGCGTGGCAAGCCTCATCGAGATATTGTCCGAGGCGATGACGCTGGAGCCTGGCGACGTTATCGCGACAGGCACGCCGGCCGGTGTCGGCTACGCACGCAAACCCCCGGTGTACATGCGCGAAGGCGATCGCATCGAGGTGGAGATCGAGCGTATCGGGCGCCTGAGCAGCGTTGTCGCGCGACATGTCGGCATGCCCTCATGACCGTGGCTTCCATCCGGACGCCGATGCAGGAATCGCGGCCGCGCTACCGGCTGCTCGGCCTGGTCGGCAGCCTTCGCGCGCGTGCGTTTTCGGGCGCATTGCTTGAGGCTGTCGCTGCAGCGTCCTCGACCTACGCTGACTACGACTTTGCGGAGCTGGGCACTCTTCCCCACTTCAATCAGGACCTCTACTGCCCGCCGCTTCCCACGGCGGTCTCCCGGTTCCGATCCCAGGTCGCTGCTGCGGACGGCCTGGTGATCTCCTCGCCAGAATATAATCACGGCATGCCCGCGGTACTGAAGAACGCGCTGGAATGGGCTTCGCGGCCGCACAACGCTTCACCCTTGAAAGGTAAACCTGTGCTGATCCTCACCTCGTCGGTGGCATTCACGGGCGGTGTCAGAGCGCAATATCAGATCCGGGAAGCCTTGGTGTCGGCACTGGCCCGCCCGACCGTCACCCCGGAGATCGTCGTGGGCGGCATCGACACGAAGATCGCTGACGGACGCTTCCAGGATTCGGCAACGATCGAATTCGCAATGAAAGGATTGTCGGCGATGATCGCGGACGTCACCGGCGCGGCCGGTCGCCCGGAAATGCTGCCGGCATGACAACCTTCTTCCGACACAGGGCGGTTGCAAACCGCGCCGCGTGCCTAACACGTGCCCGGCCTCGTTACGTTGTTGACAGAGGACATCAGGTGACCGAAACTTTATTGACTGGGTATGCGACAATGGCCGTCTGAAGTCGCATCAGGACCGACCGCATCTGCGCGTCCCAGCGCTCGATCGCACAGAGGCTGGGCGTCAATTTCGAACAACCCGGCGCCAGACCGGGCGACCAACACTAGTGGGGATGTTATGACAAGATTGGAAGCGAGGCACGACGCTGCGGCGCTCAACCGGGGGGCTCTACGGGCAAGGCTGATCCGCTTGGCTGGCACGACGATGCTGGCGGGGCTTCCGGCATTCGCCGCACACGCACAGGGTGCGGGCAACTCCGCGCCCCCTGCACCGCCCAGCGCGACGCAGCCGCAGACCAGCGGCGGCCGACAGCTTGAGCAGGTCGTGGTGACGGCACAGCGGCGTAGCGAGAGGCTGCAGAAAACACCGGTGGCCGTCGAGGTGTTATCCTCGGCGACGCTCGCGAAAAAAGCAGTGACGACCGAGACCGATCTGCAGACATCAACTTCGGGCTTGCTGGTGCGGCAAGGCACGAGTTCGAATCAGTTGAACTACGCGATCCGCGGTCAGTCGATCGACGTGTTCAGCCAATCGCAACCGGGTGTGCTGCCATACTTCGACGAGGTCGAGGAGGACGCACACTCGGCCACCGCCTTCTACGATCTGCAATCCGTCCAGGTGGTGAAAGGACCGCAAGGCACCCTGTTCGGCCGTAACGACACGGGCGGCGCCGTTCTGATCACCAGCGCGCGCCCGACCAACCAGTTCGGGGGTTTCATCACCTCACGCGTGGGCGATTACGGGTACACGGAAACACTGGGCGCCTTGAACGTGCCGATCGTGCCGGACAAGGTGCTTCTGCGCATCGCGGGGGATTACGACCACCGCAGCGGCTATGTTGACGACGTATACAGCAACACCACGCCCGGAACCGTGCTGCGTGAGGCGGGGCGTATCAGCCTGCTGGTCAAACCGACCGATTGGCTGCAGAACTACACCGTTATCGACTACAACCACGCGGGCGGCACCAACACGCCCTCGGAAATCTACAGTTTCTATCAACCGGGCAGCAGGAACGACGGCATTCCGCTCAACTCGACTGCGGCCGAGTTCTATAGCCCGTTCCTCAATAACCTGTTTTTCCCGGGCGCCTTTCAGGTGTATCTGGCTGCCAATCCCAAGGCTAACCCGCTGGGGATCGGCGGCGCCTTGACGGAGCAGCAGGCGCACGGTCCGAACTGGGTGGACGCGCCGGGCAGCTACATTCATCGCTCGGACAACACGCTCGTCTCCAACATCACGACGATCGATCTTGGCGACGGGCTGACACTGAGGAACATCTTCGGTTTCGAGCATTCCGACGCGCTGGACTTCTCGGACGCGGGCGGCGTGCCCTTCGAACTCGAGTTGACGAAGCAGGAAGGTGTGAACGACGACAGCACCAACTACTCCGAGGAGTTGCAGCTTCTCGGCAAGGCGTTCGACAACCAGTTGACCTACGTGACTGGCTTCTACTTCCTCGACTCGCACGTCTATGGCGGCGTCGGTCTCAGCGTTCTGGGCGTAAAGCCCTTCTTCCCGACCACAAACGCTCTGTACTTCTACACGTTGCCGGACACGTCCTATGCCGGATATGGGCAGGGAACCTACGATCTGTCCCGTCTGACGGGCGTGCAGGGGCTCGGCTTCACGGCCGGACTTCGCTACACCGGCGAGGAATATTCCGAGAACCAGTTGCCCGGCTCGGTCGTCTATGACGTCCCCGGCGCGTCGAACCACCTATCATCGTCACTGACAAAGCTGAGCTGGCAATTCGGCATGCAGGAGCAGTTGACGTCGCAGTTGCTGCTCTACGTCGTGGGGCGGCATAGCTTCCGAAGCGGCGGCTACAACCCGACCGTACCACCCACCCCGGGCACGGCCACCTCAGGCGGTCCGGCGTTCTATCCGGAGGAGACCAGCGACGTCGAACTCGGCGAGAAATACGAAGGCCATGTCGGCTCGGCACCGTATCGGATCAACGCCGATTTCTTCAATCAATGGGTGAGCAACTCGCAGCGTATCGACTACATTCTGGACCCGTTCACCAAGTCGGTCACCGGCCTGACCGTCAATGTGCCCAAGGTGGAGATCACGGGCTTCGAGGCGGATGGCGAGATCCAGCCTTATCCTTGGCTGAACCTTGGTCTGAACGTCACTTACGCCGATGCACGCTACACGAACGGGTCCACTGTCGTGTTCAACCAGCCCACCAATTTCGGCCCATACGCGGACACGCCGAGATGGTCGGGATCCGGCTTCCTCGAGCTTTCGCACGACGCACCCGATAATTTCGGCCATGCCTCCTTCCGAACCGACGTGTTCGCCGAATCGAAATTCTTCTACAGCAACCTCAACAGCACGACGTCGCCCGGAACAGCCCTTCCCGGCTACGCGCTGGTCAATTTTCGTGTTGCGCTGGAAAACATCAAAGGCACGGGCTTCTCGCTCGCCGGTTACCTCAAGAACGCGTTTGATCGTCCGTACTACGCGGGCGGCATCGCGTCGGGCCCTGCACTCGGCTTCAACAGCGTGCAGCCTGGACTACCGCGCATGTTCTTCTTCGAGGGAACCTACAAATTCTGACGGTCCTGCCATGCGTGTGAATATGAGACAGAGGACAATCATGATCGACCAAGACAAGGCAGACATCACCGAGGTGCTCAACCTATACGCGTTCGCGCTGGACGCCCATGCGTGGGACTTGTTTGAACGTGTCTTCACGCAGGATGTGGTGGTCGATCTGGGGCCGGCCGGCGCCAACTGGTCGGACCTCGAAAATTTCACCCGCTCGTTCGCCGAGTTCCACAAGACGCTCGACAATCATCAGCACACGATGATGGGCCACCTTATCGAGGTGACGGGCGACACTGCGCACGCGTTCACCTACGGCAACTGGCTTCTGGTGCGGGACGCCGCCGAGGGTGGGCCGAACTGGTTGGGCACGGGCTGGTATGACGACGTTCTGGTGCGAACGCCGCAGGGCTGGCGGATCAAGCGGCGGGTCTGCCGGCTCCTCTCCTGGACCGGCAACCCTGGCGTGCCCGAGCCGAACCGGGAGCACCACCCGGACATGCGCGGCAACTCGCTCCGTGCGGCCTGCGACGCGGGTCAGATCGGCTACCTGCAGGCGGTCAGAGGCCATACAAGCCGCACCTAGCCCATGCCCGCGGGCGGAACACGCTGCCCCCCCCGTCTCGCCTCTTATTTTCCACTCACCAAGTGACTTTGGGACTGTCTTGACCAAGGCGGGGCTTTCGGATACGCAAGCTTGCCCTGGCGGCGGCGTCTGCAGGACACGGGTGTCAACAGCGCCGTCGGCATAAACGAACCCACAGAAGGGGGCACGGCAGGTTGGATCGCTCAGCTTCGAACATTGGCCACGCCATGACCGTGGCGCGCGAAGCCGTCGCTCCGCCAGGCCGCGAGGCTGAATCGTCGCCCGCCGACGTTTTGACGGGTGTCGTCGCTGGCCAGGTCTCTGGGCTTCGATACCAGACGCCGACACAGTCCGGCATCACAGGCAAGAACGGCGAGTTCTTCTACAGGCGAGGAGAGGCGGTTTCGTTCCGCGTGGGTGGGCTGGTCATCGGCGCCGTCGCCGGCGCGCCACGGGTGAACATCGCCCAGCTCGTCCCCCGATCGGCCGGCAAGATCGACAGGCTTCACGACCCGCTCGTCACCAACCTGGCCAGGCTGGTCCAGAGCCTGGGCCATGAGGAAGGCACCGAGCGTGGCGTGGCCATCGCACCGGTCGTGCATGAGGTGGTCGGCCCGCTCGTCATCAATTTCAACCAGCCAGATGATGCCTTCGCCAGCGATCCTGTTGTGACCGGGCTGCTGGACACGCTGAACGCCACGCCCGGCGCGTTTGCCGGGCCGAGGCCGCGAAGCCTGCGCAGCGCGGCGGCCGCACGCAACGAGTTGCGGCGCAACATACGCGGCATCGTCAAGATGACCGACGCCGAAATCCCGCTCCGGGACGGCTCGTTCGTCTACGCGGACGTCTTCCGGCCCGCCGCCGACGGGGAGTACCCGGTGGTCATGAGCAAGGGCTTCTACGGCAAGAGCTTCTACCACGAGTGCATTTGCGGAGAAGCCGACGCGCTCGCCAAAGAAGAGCTGGAAGACCGCTTTTTCTCGGGCAATCCGGACGGGCTGCAATACGAGAACCACGAGACGGTGGACGCCGCCGTTTGGGTTCCGAACGGCTACGTGTGCGTCCGCGTCGATGCCCGCGGCGTCTGCAACAGCCCAGGCGTGCAGGCGCCTTTCAGCGTGCGGGAAGCGGAAGACTACTACGACGCGATCGAATGGGCGGCCGCACAACCCTGGTCGAATGGCAATGTCGGCCTTTGGGGCATGTCCTACCTGGCAATGACGCAGCACAACGTCGCCAGCCTCCGGCCACCGCACCTCAAGGCGATGATCGCGATGGGAACGGACGCGGACATCTACAACGAAGCGCTCTACGGCGGCGGGCTTTTCGGAGAGGGCTTCTGGACCTGGTGGTGGAAAATCTGGTCCGGCAAGAATTTCTGCGGACAGCGCCGGGAGACCGACTGGATGGCACGCGTGCTCGCGACGCCGTTCAACGATCCGTCGGCTTACGGACCGCACGGCTCCATTTTCATGCGCCCCGACGTGGAGGACGCGACCGCTGCCGTCTGGATCGTGGGCCCGCAGACCGGTGCCGTCATACACCAGCTCGGCAGCAGCGAGACATACTTGCGCTCGACGAGTGCTACAGCGCGCAAGTTCGATTTCGTGGATGCCTGGTTCGCTCACTGCTACAGCGGCATCACCATTGCAGAGCATATGCGCTATTTCGACCACTGGCTCAAAGGCGCCGATAACGGCGCCATGAACGAAGCCCCGGTCCGAGTCCAACTCCGCACGGGCCAAGGTGCACACACAACGATTGAGTCCCATGACTGGCCGTTGCCCGGCACGCTGTATCGACGCTGGTACCTCGATGCCCGCCCGTCAGACGCGCCGAACGACAGCCGGGGGCGCAGCTTCTTCCGCATCGGTGATAGCGTGCCATCAGCCGAGAGCCGCGCGTCCTACGACGCGGAAGTCGAGATCGGCCAACCCACGCCCGCACCGACTGGACCGGTTGGCGGCACTCCTCGCTGGACCACTGGTGTGTCCTTCCTGAGCGAGGCGCTCTGCGAGGATGTTGCACTCGTCGGCTACATGAAAGCCGGGCTGTGGGTGTCCTCGACGAGCTTCGACATGGACGTTTTCGTCTCCCTGCGGGTGATCGACGAGAACGGGCAGGAGATACGCTACGAGTCTCTGGTCTATCCGATCGATCCGGTTCACATCCATCCGGTCGGCCACGGTCTGCTGAAAGTCTCGCGACGCAAACTGGACGACGCCAGGTCTCGCAACGACTGGCCGGTCCACACCCACGCCGAGGCGGATCATGCCCCGTTGCAGCCCGGCCGCGTCGTCGCCATCGAGGTCGGGCTGAACCCAAGCACCGCCCTGATACGTAAGGGTTGCCGCTTGCGAGTGGACGTCCAGCCTTACTCGCCGGCCGGCTTGCCGAACCGCGCTTACGACCCTGCCTACCACGCGGGCGCCACGAACACGATCCATACGGGGCCGGACACCCCGAGCTACATCCAGCTGCCGATCGTTCCTTATCCTCAAACGTAGATTCCTGCTCAACCGCACTTCATGACACGAGGGACTTAAGCGATGGCAACCACGATTCGATCGGCCGAGAGACTCTCTACGATCTTGGCCGCGGTGCGCGCGATCGGCCCGACATTGCGCAGCCGCGCATTGGAGGCGGAGCGCGCCGGTCGCCATTCCGACGAGACGATCGCCGATCTCGAGGCAGCGGGCGCCTTCAACATCGGCAGTCCCGCCGAATTTGGCGGCGACGAACTCTGCATCCGGCAACAGCTTGAGGTGGTCACGGAAGTCTCCAAATGGGACGGCTCCTGCGGCTGGACCGTTTGGGTTGGCGCATCGACGAACTGGATTCCCGCCGGATCGGGCGCACGTGTCGTGGAGGAAGTATACGGCCCCAAATGGGTCGGTCCCAGAGTCGCGGGATCAAGCCATTTTCCCGCCTCGCGCGGCCGCGCCAGACGCACCGCGGATGGCTGGATCATCAGCGGTGGGCCTTGGACGTTCGGAAGCGACTCGCTGTGGGCGCCCTATACCAACCTTGGCTGCATCGCCAACGATGGCGGCGAACCATATTTGGTGGGCGTGCAGGTCCCACGGGACGAGCTGCAATTCATCGATGATTGGCAGGTCGCAGGCATGCGCGCCACGGGCAGCGTCTCGCTTGCGCTGCAGAAAGGCGAACTCCTCGTGCCCGAGCATCGCGTGGTGGATTTCCGCAACGTCGTGGAAAACGCGCTCGACAACGGGCTGAAGGGGGCGCTGTGGAAAACGCCGACGCTCGGCTGGGCGTTCAGCCTGATGGGCGGCATGTCCATCGGCATCGCGCAGGGCGTGCTCGACCGCTTCCTCGAACGCTCCGGCGGTCGGCCGATCCGCGGGACCACCTACAAGAACCAGCTGGAAGCGCCGCTCACGCACCTCATGCTTGCCGACGTGCACTCGAAGATACAGGCGGCGACGTTGATGGCGCGCGCGAATGCCGAGGAGACGGACGCCATCGGTGCTGCGATCGCCGCTGGACATCCGCCAGAGCCGGAATATCTGCAGAAGTTTAGCGCGCGAGTGCTCGTCGAGACGGCCTACATTGCCAAATGGTGCGCCGAGGCGATCGAGTTGCTGCAACGCAACTCGGGGTCCACCGCCATCATGGAAAGCGAACCGATCCAACGAGCCTGGCGTGACGCCCGCGTGATAACGCTGCACGGCGCGCTGAACCTGGAAGCGCTGGCCGAAAATTACGGGCGCCTGATGGCCGGCATACGCCCGCACAGCTTCAAGGGCATCACCACGCTGGATCGGTTCAAGCCCGATGCGGTGAAAAAGGTTGCGTGAGGCATCTCTGCCAGGCACGCCAGGGTTGGCAGAATGGGAGGCCCGCGCCGAACGTGAAGTTGGCAACAGGGACGGCCTGACTTGGCGGACGCCGGAAGGCATTGCCATCAAGTCCTTGTACACGCAGGAGGACACGGCGGACATCACGCCGGGTCTACCTGGCTTCGCACCGTTCACGCGCGGCGTGCGTGCGTCCATGTATGTGGGACGGCCGTGGACGATACGGCAATATGCGGGCTTCTCGACCGCGGAGGAGTCGAACGCCTTCTACCGCCGCAACCTGGCGGCCGGGCAAAAAGGCCTGTCCGTGGCGTTCGACCTTGCGACGCATCGCGGTTACGACAGCGACAACGCGCTGGTCGCGGGCGATGTGGGCAAAGCCGGCGTCGCGATCGACACCGTCGAAGACATGAAGATCCTGTTCGACGGCATCCCTTTGGACACCATGTCCGTCAGCATGACCATGAACGGCGCGGTAATACCGATCCTCGCCTTCTACATCGTGGCTGCGGAGGAGCAGGGTGTCGCTCAGGCGGAGCTGAGCGGGACTATCCAGAACGACATCCTCAAGGAGTTCATGGTCCGCAACACCTACATCTACCCGCCGGCGCCGAGCATGCGAATCGTGTCGGACATCATCGCCTACACGTCGGCGAACATGCCGCGGTTCAACTCGATTTCCATCTCCGGGTATCACATGCAGGAGGCCGGGGCCACGGCCGTGCAAGAGCTGGCGTTCACCATCGCCGACGGCAAGGAATATGCGAAGGCGGCGATGTCCGCAGGGCTCGACATCGACGATTTTGCCGGCCGACTCTCGTTCTTCTTCGCGATCGGCATGAACGTGTTCATGGAAGTCGCCAAGTTGCGCGCGGCCCGCAAGCTGTGGCACAGGGTGACGGATGAGCTCGGCGCCAAGGACGAGCGCTCCAAGATGCTGCGGACACATTGCCAGACCAGCGGGGTCAGCCTGACCGAGCAGGACCCTTACAACAACGTCATACGCACCACGGTGGAAGCGATGGCGGCGATACTGGGCGGCACGCAAAGCCTGCACACCAACGCGCTCGACGAAGCCATAGCGCTGCCGACGGATTTCTCTGCCCGCATCGCGCGCAACACCCAGCTCGTACTGCAGGAAGAGACCGGCATCACACGCGTCGTCGATCCGCTCGGCGGAAGTTACTACGTCGAGGCGTTGACCAAGGACCTGCACGACCGCGCTCTGGAGATTATCGAAAAGGTGGACGCCGAGGGCGGCATGGCGAAGGCGGTGGCCAATGGTTGGCCGAAGACGATGATCGAAGAGGCTTCGGCTGCCCGGGCGGCGCGCGCGGACCGCGGCGAGGACGTGGTGGTCGGCGTCAACAAATACGCGCTCCCCGCGCAGGACGAGATCGGCGTGCTCGACATCGACAACGAAGCGGTGCGCTCCGCCCAAGTCGCGCGCCTGGCCCATGTCAGGCAGCAGCGTGACGAGGGCGTGACGCGCGCCACGCTGGATGCACTGCGTGGCGCGGCGGAGGGCGGCGGCAACCTGCTTGCCCATGCGGTCGAGTGTGCCCGCGCCCGCGCGACGCTCGGCGAAATCAGCATGGCTCTCGAGCAGGTGTTCGGACGCTACAGCACGGCCCCTGCCCCGGTCTCGGGCGTGTATGGGCGCGCGTACGGAGACAGCGGCGAGCGGCGCGTCGTCGAGTACGGAATCGCGTCCGTCGCCCGGCGGCTCGGCCATCGCCCGCGCCTGCTCGTCGTGAAACTGGGCCAGGACGGGCACGACCGCGGAGCCAACCTTGTAGCCTCCGCGTTTGGGGATCTCGGTTTCGACGTGGTCTCCGGCCCGCTCTTCCAGACGCCGGAGGAAGCCGCTGCGCTGGCGATCGCGAAGGATGTGGACGTCGTTGGCGCTTCCAGCCTTGCCGCCGGACACAAGACTCTCGTGCCGGAACTGATCGACGCGTTGCGCAGGGCAAACCGAGACGACATCAAGGTGGTTGTCGGCGGCATCATTCCTGCGCAGGATTACGGATTTCTCCGCCAGGCCGGCGTGCGTGCCATCTTCGGACCAGGGACGAATTTGGTGGCGGCCGCGGGCGAGGTGCTGCGGCTGCTTGGCCAGAACCTTCAGGTGGATGTCGAAACCGAAGCCGCCGCCTGACCCTGCCTCGCGTGCGTCAGCGTGCGTGCGCCGCTCTCGTCGGCACTTGCAGGTAAGAGGCGTAGTTGCCGCCGGTATGGATGACGTGGCGGCCGTGATTGTCACCCTGCACGTTCGCCACGCCTGGCATGACGCCGCCCAGCAGATGGTGCCCGCTTACCGTCAGGCGCATCTGCTCGCCCGGGGAGAAGGCGAGACCGACTGGAAACAGGTCGATGTCCAACGGCACGATTTCGCCTGGTGCCAATTTCTCCACACGGTCGAAACTATGCACGGGGATCTCGTCGGTGGACGCCTGCTCGTCCAGGCGGCGCATCGAGGCCCGCAGGCGCCCGTTGGAGCCTTTGTATTTCAGGATCGCGGCGCCTTGCCGGGTCAGTTGCTGCATCGCCGGCCCATGGTTCGGGATGTTGAACTGCTCGAGCACCTGCCCGTCTACGCCCACCTTCTGCAGCAGCACGAAGACGTCCATGTCGTCCGCACCGTCGGTCTGCACCCAGAGCCGCAATTTGGGATAGCCCACGAAATCCGTGTCCGTGTCGATGCGCAGCGTGAAGACAGCGCGCCCTTGCTCGGCATCTTCGGAGTCGTAGGCGACGGTCGCGGCGTGGTCCGGCGCGTCGGTCCGCAACGCCGATGTGTCGGCATCCAGGTAGTAACGCGTCAGGCTGCAATCACCGGGTGGAAACGCGTCCGCAGTCTGATTGGTACGGTCACCGCCTTTCAGGTCGAGGACCGCGTAACGCACGCGCGGCGTGGTCTCCCACCCGTTCTGCTGTCCTTTCAGCGCGTAGTCGAAGAAACGCCGCAGGTCGTCATGGTTCGGCACCTCGTAATAGTCCGGCCACTCCATCGTATTGTGGATACGCAACCATTTTTCGGTCGATGCGATACGACGCCAGCCGCGGAACGTGCCTGGCGTGTGGATAGAGTTGGAGTAGCTGGCCACCACGTAAGCCGGCACCGAGATCTTGTCGAAAGCGGGTATCTTCGATTGCCAGAAATCGTCCATGAGGGGGTGCTGTTGCGCCTCGGCCTCAAGATCCTCGCGCAGGTTCCGGCCTATGAAGCTTGTCGCAAGCTGGCGGGGGAACGGCATGTCGGGGATGCCGCCGCGCATGAGCAGGTCACGGTAGATGTCGCTCATGCCTTCCCACGGCGCAATTGCGGCAAGATGCGGCGGCTGTTCCGCGGCGGCGAACCACTGCGAGATCGCGAGATAGGAGTTGCCGGTGAGCCCCACCCTGCCGTTGCACCAGGCCTGGGTGCCGAGCCATTCGATCACGTCGTGGTAATCCTCCCCCTCCTGCTTGCTCCAGACCCGGATGTCGCCCTCGGAGTAGTAGGCGCCGCGCGGGTCCGGATTGCAGACCGCGTAACCGTGGGCGCACCAGTATGCCGGGTCGGGGCCTTCGAACTTCATCAGGCCGGACAGCTCGTGCGTGTCCATGCCGAGCAGTCCGAACAACTGCACGTAGCGCGGGTGGTTGCCCCGGCTTTTGCCGTAAGGGCTCCACGCGACAATCACAGGCACCGTCTCGGTCGTTGCGGGACGGAACACGTCCACATAGATGGTCACGCCGTCGCGCAGCTTCACGGCGACGTCCTTGTCCAACACGATGTCCACCGGCAGCGGCAGGAAACGGTCGTCAACCTGGAAGCCGGCCTGCAACGTACGCGTGCCCGGCTCGAAGCCGCTGAAATATCCCTCCTCGGTCGCCTCATCGAACGGAAAAGCGTCAACGAACACTTCGCGACCATCGACCATGAGCGTCCCTCTATCTTGAACCGGCATCCGCTTTCGCTGCGCAGGCACAGCAGGCTTGCCGCGAGAGTCACTTGCTCTCCTAATGACTTTGTAGCAACGTCGCCGAGGTGGCACAAGAGCCGCATCACGTCAGAAGCCGGCGTGACATAAGTCAGGGAGAGTGCAAGGTCGTGCAGACGGGGATCTTCGCGGGGCCGGTTGCCGGTCTGAAATACAAGACCCCCACGCATTCCGGCGTCACGAACGGCCATGGCGAGTTCCAATACCAAGCCGGCGAGCGCGTCGTGTTCATGGTCGGCGAAGTGGCGCTGGGATCTGCCCAAGGGGCAAGCCGCGTGACGGTGGCCGACATCATCAGCAGGGTCGATGGCAACGCGAACAAGCTGCACGATCCCGGGCTCACCAACGTGGCGCGCCTCCTCTGCAGCCTGGACCGCGCAGGCAATCTGGACAACGGCATCGACATAGCACCAGAGGTCCACGACGTGGTCGGGCGCGGGCCGATCGATTTCCGCGGCGACGTCTCTTTCGCCACGAAGATGGAACACCGCGAGCGTGATTTCGAGCAGGATCCTGCCATAGCAAGCCTGCTCGACGAACTCGGACAGCGCGGCGCCTTCACCGCGAACATGCCCCGCACACTCTGCTCTGCCGCCGCCGCGCGAAACGAGGTCCGGCGGCACGTGCTCGGCATCAGGCGGTTCCGCGACGTCAGGATCCCGCTCAAGAACGGCTCCTACGTCTACGCCGACGTATTTCGTCCCGATCAGGACGGACGATTCCCCGTCATCATGAATTGCGGCGTCTACGGGCGCGCTTTCCACCATCACTCCATCTGCAACGAGGGAGACGCCGAGGCGCATGAGCGCGAGGAAGAAGACTACTTCGGCGGCAACCCGGACGGCCTGATCTACGAAAACCACGAAACGGTGAACACGGCGGATTGGGTGCCGCATGGCTATGCCGTCGTCAGGGTCGACGGTCCCGGCACGGGACGCAGCCCGGGCAGGCTGGCGCCCTGGGGGTTTTCCACCGCCGAAGCCTTTCACGACGCCATCGAGTGGGCAGGCGAGCAGCAATGGTGCAACGGCAATGTCGGCCTGTGGGGCATGTCGTACTACGCCATGACGCAGCACGCGGTGGCCAGCCTGAAGCCGGCACATCTGAAAGCGATGGTGGCGATCGGAACCGACGTCGACCTCTACGAAGAGGTTGCCTACACGGGCGGCATCCTCAACGAGGAGTTCTTCCCGTTCTGGTTCCGCGCGGGGGTCCTCTCGGCCGTGTGCGGTCAGCCAGATCCGGTCGATTTCATGGCACTCGCCAAAGCCGCGCCGTTCAAGGACTCGAACCCGGCGGCGATCTTCGGTCCACGCTCCGAAGTCTTCATGAGTCCTGACATGAGCGAGGTGGATGTGCCGCTCTGGGCGGTCGCGTGCACAACCCACCCGGCCCATTTTCACCAGCTGGGCAGCAGCGAGGCCTATCTGGCGACGAAAACGACGAACAAGAAGCTGGATTTCTGGGAGGACTGGTTCACCAAATCCTACTCGCGGGCCGCGATCGCCGACCACATGGCGTTCTTCGACCACTGGCTGAAGGGGATCGACAACGGCATCATGAGCCGTCCGCCCGTCCGGCTGGAAATCCGCTCGGGGGACGGCTGCTCGTTCCTTCTGCAGGAGAAGTCGTGGCCGGTGGAGGATACCGAGTACCGGAAATTCTATTTGGACGCGACGCTGTCCGGCTGGCAGGCCGATGCCTATCGCAACGACGTGCTGCGTCTGTCGTCACGCGAGCCTGCCGACGGACGCCAGGTCAGCTATGACGCGGAGATCCCGCTGGAAAGCCGCACCGGCCCGTCCTCCGCCCTGCTGCCGGTCAAACCCCCCTCCGCCCTGCTCGCCTGGAAGACCGGCGTCACCTTCGTCAGCGACCCCGCCCCCGCGGACATGATACTTGCCGGCTACGCGCGGGCTAAATTATGGGTGTCGGCCACCTGCCATGACATGGACCTTTTCGTCAGCCTTCGCGTGCTGGACGAGCACGACCGGGAAGTGGATTACGCTGGCCCGGTGACGATCGGCATGTCCACGAAGAACTTCCCGCTGGCGAAAGGCTGGCTGAAAGTGTCCCACCGCAAGACCGATCCGGCGCGGTCGGCCGCCTACACGGTCAAGCACACTCACCTTGCAGCCGATTACGCGCCTCTTGTGGAAGGCGAGGTGGTTCCCGTCGAGATCGAAATCATCCCGACCACCGCCCTGATACGCAAAGGCTGGCGCATCCGTTTCGACGTGCAACCGTTCGACGGTTTCGACCACGGCGCCCGGCACGCCTACGACCCGGCCATTCACGAGGGTGTCCGCAACACGATCTACACGGGGGGCGATCGCCAGAGTTTCGTCCAGCTTCCCATCCTGCCGGCCCGCTTGCGCTGACCCGCAATACGGCTAAATGGGGCTAGGGAGGGTAGATCGACGCGACCATGACAGCCCGCACGCAGCGCCCGACAGCCGACGCCCCCAAGCAGCAAGGCTCGGGCGCGCGGCGCGTGAAGGTCGTCGACGAGATCATCGAGACGATGCGCCAGGAGATCGCCACGCAACGGCTGAAGCATGGCGAGCGGCTGCCCAGCGAGAAGGAATTGTCCGAGCGATTTTCGGTCAGCCAGCCCACGATCCGGGAAGCGATACGCGCCCTAGAGACGATGGGTCTCGTCGAGGTCCTGCACGGCAACGGATCGTTCGTGCGCGGCCAGGGAGATTACGCCCTCGCATCAGCGCTGCAAACGCTTTTGCAGCTCAAGAGCGTCGGCATCATGGACGTCCTAGACGTGCGCCAGGTCCTGGGCCGGCATTCGATCGAAAAGGCGGCTCGCAACGCAACCGCCGACGATATCGCGGTGATCGAGCAGGCAACGGTGAAGTTCGAGACCATTGCGGCTCTGAAGAGCGTCGATGAGATCATCGCCTGCATCATCGAGTTCCAGCGCGCCATTTCGGCCGCCTCGCACAACCCGATCTTGCACTCGCTTGAAGCCTTTCTGCTCGCTCTGCTGAACGAGGTTCAGGTCAAGTCGCTGAGCGCCCGCAGCCTGCGGTTCTGGCATGCCCGAGCCATGGAGTTCCAGCCGCATCGTCTGGCCATCCTGGAAGGCTTCCGGCGGCGCGATCCACAGGCGGTGCGCCAGTCGATGGACAGCTACTTCGACGCGCAGCGCGCGCGGTTCGAACGTGACAAAGCGTTGCGCTCGATCAACCTGGCCAGCCCCAAGCTGGTCACCATCGTCTCCGACATGGTCCGCCAGTCACGCCACTGACGCCTGGGACCGCCCGCGAGGCCCCGGTCATCGTCACCCCGGCGAACGCCCCGCCAGGAACGCCGTGTGTTCGCGCCGGGCGAAGGCTTTGAAGCTGGTCGGCGCACGGCCGAGCAGCCAGGTGAGCACGTTCGGGTTGCCCACGAAATCGTGGGCGCTGTAGCGCGCCGCGATCGCCTGCGCCGCGCGCTCCTGGTAGCGAAACGTCTCCGTGTCACTGCCGCCGAACCTGGCACGTACGAAGGCCGCGGTGTCGATCTGCTCGACCGCGATCTCGCGGCCCATCACGCCGGTGAGGATGCGCCCAATATCGTACGCGGTGAGCCGCCCAGGCCCGGCAAGTTCGTACGTGGCCCCGATGTGGCTGTCAGGGTCGCCCAGCACCAGCGCCGCCGCGTCCGCCACGTCCCCGAGGTCCACCATCGATTGCCGGCGATCGAGAGACCAGGTCAGGCGGAAAACGTGCTCCTCGAACACGGGCTTCAGCCTGAACGGCAGCATGTAGTTGGCCGGTTGCAGGATGGTGAAATCCAGCCCGGAGGCCAGCAGGTATTCCTCCACGTCGCGCTTGATCTCGTGCTGCACCAGGTCCGTGATGATGGCGTGCAGCACGGAGCTGAATACAAAGTGTTGCACCTGGGCAGCCCGCGCCGCCTCCACCGCGGCGAACCCGATCGCTCGTTCCTCGGGATGCAGCGTCGGCCCCACGTGATAGACGCATCGCGCGCCGCGCATGGCGCGCGTGAGGAAGCCAGGCTCGGCAAGATCGCCCACCACCACTTCGTCGGCGCCCTGCGCGCGCAACTGCTCCGCCGAAGCTTCGGTCCGGATGCAGGCCCGCACACGGTGTCCCGCGCGGACCAGTTTCGGTATCAGCCATCGGCCCTGATTGCCGTTTGCCGCTGTGACAAGGATCATCCCGACGCCTCCACATCCGGCGCACTCATCGCAATTCCAGGCACAGGACACAACTGCCTTGACCAGAGACATCTGGTGACTTAATCGTTTGGGCCAAAGTCGAAAAACCGGGAGAAATGTAGTGACGCTGGAAGAACTGAGCGCGCGCTTTGAAATCCACGACGTGCTGCTACGCTACTGCCGCGGGCTTGACAGGGTCGATATGGACCTGGTTCGCGGTGCGTTCCACCCGGACGCCTGGATACAATTCCCGAGAAGCCTGCATGTCGGCACGGCTGACGGATTTGTCGAGTTCCTGACCAACGAGATGCCGCGTTTCGTGCGCACTCAGCATTTTCTGGGCAACAGTCTGATTGAGTTCGACGGGCCGGACACCGCGTATGTGGAAACCTATTTGCACGCCGACCACCAGGGTTCGCAGAGCCACCACTGGACCGGCAGCTTCGTCAAACTTTGGGCGCGCTATATCGACAGGTTCGAGCGGCGCGAGGGCAAGTGGCTGATCGCCCGTCGTGAGCTCTCGGTGGACTGGATGTATAAATACCCGCTGGAAGGCTGGTTCGACGATCATCCCGACGCGTCGGCACGGCGTGACGGAACCGATCCGGTGCTTCGCAAGGTGGCAGGTTTCGCCGGCGTCCCCGCAGCGGCGTTAGTCTAAGGATTCCACGTGGCAACAGCGGACGTCGTCATCATCGGGGCTGGCCCGGTCGGGCTGTTTGCGGCGGTTCTGCTTGAGCAGCGCGGCCTCAGCGTCGAGATCTACGAGCGTTGGCCGTACGTCTACCCGCGGCCGCGCGCCTGCGGAGTGGACCACGAGATCATCCGCCAGCTGCAAGGGGCGGGACTGGTCGACGAGCTGGAGCCGTTTCTGGATCCGGTCATAGGCCCTAGAAAAACCTACGAGTTTCAGGACAGCGCAGGAGAGACCCTGCTTCGCATCGACTGGAACCGGCCCGGCGCCTCCGGCTGGGCGCAGATGAACATGTTCTACCAGCCGGACCTGGAATCCGCACTCATACGCCGGCTGGAGCAGGCGCCGCTCGTCCGCATCAACCGCGGTTGGCAACTCGAGTCGTTGGAGCAGACGGACGGGCCAGTGGAGCTGGAGTTCAGCAGCATCGACGATGACCGCCGCAGCCTGGCCTCCGCGCGTTACGTGATCGGCGCGGACGGCGCGCGCAGCACGGTGCGCGAGCTTCTGGGCATCGGCCAGACCGATCTCGGGTTCGCCTATGACTGGCTGGTGGTGGACGTGATGCCGCACCACGAGCGGGTCTGGCACCCCTACGTCGTGCAACATTGCGACCCGGCCCGGCCGACCACGCTCGTGGGCAGTGGCCCTCGGCGCAGGCGGTGGGAGTTCATGCGCCTGCCGGGCGAGACGCTGGAATCGCTGAACACCGCCGAGACGGCCTGGAAGCTGCTGGCGCGCTGGGACATCACGCCGGACAACGCCACGCTGGAGCGCCACGCCGTCTACACCTTTCGCGGGGCCTGGGCGGATGTCTG
The DNA here is from genome assembly GCA_964252425.1 of uncultured Acetobacteraceae bacterium. Classification (GTDB taxonomy): domain Bacteria; phylum Pseudomonadota; class Alphaproteobacteria; order Acetobacterales; family Acetobacteraceae; genus BOG-908. Next base: position 30,295 of record CAXUNK010000001.1, on the reverse strand, counting down.
GGCCAAAGGACACGTGTTCCTGATGGGCGACGCCGCCCACCTCATGCCGCCGTTCCTCGGCCAGGGATTATGCGCCGGCATGCGTGATGCGATGGCACTCGCCTGGCGCCTGGCCGCGGTCGTGAAAGGCGCGGCGACGGAGACGATACTCGACTCCTTCGGCCCGGAACGCAGCGCGCACGTGCAGGAGATCATCCGTCAGGCGGTGGAGCTGGGCCGCCTGATCTGCATGCTCAACCCGGCGGAGGTAGAAGCGCGCAACGAACAGATGAGGGCGGCGCTGAGGAATCCGGCACTTGCCGTCAAGCCGCCACCGGAACCGCGGCTGGGCGATGGCGGCGCCTACCTGTCGTATGACCCGCATGCCGGTCTGCTTTCGGTGCAAGGCCGCGTGCGGCACCGGGGCCGCGAGGGCCTGTTCGACGACGTGGTCGGCCCGGGATGGCAGCTTCTGCTACGGGATGCCAGCAACGTGCCATCGATTGCCGGAATACGTCTCCCCCGCCTCGTTGTCGCCGCGTTTGGCCCGGACGGTGACACGGTGGACCTTGACGGCACCTATGCGAACTGGTTCGCGCGCCTGGGGGCGGACGCGGTCCTCGTCCGCCCGGATTTCTACGTTTTCGGCACGTCGTCCGCGGCGGATGTCGGCGCGTTGCTGGCGTCAGCCGAGCGTATGTATGCCGAGGATCGTGTGCTCTCGCCCATTTAGGCCGGACGGTCCGGACCAGGCACGATCACGAGCATCGTGGCCACGTCGTGCCGGTCGTTACGCACCGCGCGGGTCTCGCCCGCGGCAAGGTGACAGCTGTCGAGCCGCCCGAGCCGTTCCACGCGTCCCCCGTCCAGCGCGATGGTAACCTCGCCTGCAAGCACGACGTAGATCTTCTCGGTTGTCCCGGTGTCCATCTCCGCGCCGCCGCCGGGAAGGAAATACGACAGTCCGACCCAGGCGAACTTCGCCGGGCTCGCGTCCAAACCCTGCAAGCGGAGCGCGCTCATATCGAAATGCTTCGGCGCCGCGTACCGCGCGGCCTGTTCGATCCTGGTAATCTGCACTGACGGCCGCCTTCAGGTGATGCCGTGGCTTAATGCAGAATGACGCATCCAGACAATCCTTTTCGTCAGGCAAGGTGAATCGCTTGACCTTCGGTATATCCGAAGCTGCAGCGGCTCACGTCTGGCAACGCATCAGCGCGGCACGGAAGCGTCAGGATGGAGAATGCGCTCCGATCATAACTTCTCTTATGAGACCTGTGCGCGAGTGGTCGATTTGCTGGATAGACGGCCATTGCCGGTTGCGTTTTCTCCATTTGGTTTGTGCTGCCGAAGACTTTCTCGATGCGGCATCGCACGCGGCGTACCTCGGCATTGTGCGCCAGCAGTCGCGTGCGCGCTGCCCCGCCACCCCAGCTGCCCGTCTGGACAACGCGTGGTTTGCCGCTCGGGCACGGATGGCTGCCTCGGGCCTGGTGCCCGCGTAGGCGCTGTCGCCATACGTCTCGCCCGGCGCGTCGGGCAGAATGGCCATCAGCTCGGCCGCGTCGTGGACGTTTGCAGTGGTGACTTCGACGCCGCGGATCAATCCCGCGTCCTGGTCGGTTGCCACATGGGCTTTGTAGCCGTGCACCGGCTTGCGGCGGCGATGCCCTGCCCAGCGTGCTTGAACTATCATGAGCAATGCTGGCCGATGCGATCAGTGTCGCATCCACCAAAGTCCCGCTGCGAACAACGACACCGCGTGCGTCGAGCTGTCGCGTGATGGCGTCGAACAAAGCCCGGTCCAGGCCCGCGCGGACCAGAGCCGCGCGGAACCGCACGAAAATCGCCCGGCGCGCTCCGGATAGACCGGAAGGGCAAGGATAGGATCGGGTGTACCCAAGCGTCGAAAAGTCCCGGGTTGCGACGGCGTGGCGTCCCCGATGCGGACCGCGCGGGCGTGCCGATTCCGGCCATGCACCGTGCGCGGTGTCGTTCGTCGCCGCGCTTATCGCTCAATCCGACAGGGTGGCAAGCCTCTGTGGAGCGGGTGCGAGCAGGTCGATCGGGCACTCAACTTAGCGGTCGCGATGCCCTTGTCGCGTGCCCCATAGTGACGACACGCTCCGGCTCAGCCGGCTGGAGTCGACCGCGAACCGTGGTTGGGGGTTGATGGCTGGGGGACCTGGGCTCCCAGGACACATTCTAGGGCCTTGGCCCTGCTTCATCCTGAGTCGACTGAGGCGCCTTCTGTGCCACCCCACGCGGTCACTGGAAAGGGTTAACGTGCTCCGGCGTCCAGGGACCGCCGCTTTTCCGATGGCGGCGCGGCGGCGCCGTGATACGACAGGTCACCGTGGCAAACGCAGACCTCCTCATCTCGATCGTGCGTGCTGGCGCGAGCGGCGACCGGGCCAAGCTGCGGTCGTCCGTGGAGGCTGTGGTGGCTGACGAAAGGGCGCGGAGCCACCACAGCTTGGCCGACCGTCTGGAACGCGCCCTTCAGTCAGTTGCCGTTACACCACCGCCGCTGACGACGTCCGCCGGCCAGGCGGTGACGGGTCGAGACGCGATCCTGGAAGTGACGCCGCAGCGGCGACTCGAAGACCTGATTCTGCCCCTGCCAGTCCGGCGGAGCGGAGAGCAGCTGGTCGAGGAGCACGCTAGAGCAGGAGTCCTACGGGCGCATGGGATGGAGCCCCGCCACCGGATTCTGCTCTCTGGGCCGCCAGGCAATGGAAAGACCTCATTCGCTGAGGGGGTTGCCGAGGCCCTGGCGCTGCCGTTGTTCGTCGTCCGTTACGACTCACTGGTAGGCAGCTATCTCGGGGAGACCAATACGCGGCTCAGGGCGCTCTTCGATTACGTCCGCACCCGGCCGAGCGTCCTGTTCTTCGACGAGTTCGATGCCATCGGAAAGGAAAGAGGCGACACGCACGAGACCGGCGAGATCAAGCGCGTCGTCTCCTTCCTCATCATGCAGCTCGACCAAATGCCCAGTTATGTCGTGGTGGTTGCTGCAACAAACCACGCCGAGTTACTGGACCGCGCAGTCTGGCGCAGGTTCCAGATGCGGCTGAGCTTCCCTTCACCAGACCAGCAGATGATTGCTGCGTATCTGAAGCAGACCATGGAGAAGTGGCCCGACCGCCCATCCATCACACCGGGCAACCTGGCCGATAAGCTCGGGCCGGTGAGCTACGCGGAGGCGCTCGACTTCTGCCAGAACGTGCGGCGACGCCAAATCCTCGGGCTTGGTGAGACGCGAATCGATGATGCGGTGAAGATGGAACTCGATCTTTGGTCCTCCCGCGTCAATCCAGGCGAACAGAATGCCGACCGATCCCGGAAAGCCGCTGCTACGCCTAAACGTGACGCCAGACGGCGCCCGGCGGCCGGGACGACCGTTTCCGGGGACAAGGACGACCCCTCGCTCCCCCTCTGAGCAGGGGCAACGTTTCGGGCCTGCGTCCCAGCGCCTCGCCGATGTTCTAGCCCGGGATCCAGCAGGCTTGGAGCTACGGGCTGATCCATCGGCGCTCGCTCCTGAACGTCTTCTCGTGTTTGAGGTAGATGGACCGGTCCAGAACTTCATGGCCGCAGTGCGCCGCGTTGGTGGCCTGCAGCTCATCGACGAGGAAGCACTCGAGGGCGACGATCCCGACGCTCGCCCCGTTGCCTACCTGCTCGTCCCCGACGCACGCGCCCTTGCACAGCTTCTGTCGCTATGGCGCACCTGGCAGGCAGGACGCACGCTGCCAGCCGGCTATACGCCATGGCGGGACGTATTCGCGCTTCTTCGGGATCTCAGGCCGTGGGGGCCGGGCGATCGGGTCACCGCCGAGGATCGCGCAGCCCTGAATGAGGAGGCTGCCGGTCTCGGTGATACCGAGCCGCTCCGGCTCGAAATCGAGCTGGTCTTCCGTACAGCACAGACCGCGGGCGAACAGGCGGAGGCCACAATCAGAGCCGCGGTGACCGCGTCGGGTGGTTCAGTTGTTGACCGCTCAAGGATCGAGGCTATTGCCTATCACGCCGTTCTTGCCAGACTGCCAGCCGCTTCCGTCCGATCCATTCTAGCCCTGATCACGAGCGGCATTGCCGGCCTTGATCAGGTCATGCACGTCCGACCACAGGCAGTCTCATTCTCAATCGATACCGCTGACCCTTCGCCGATGCTTGCCTTGCCGCCGTCAATGCCTGCGGGTGCTCCCATCGCTGCGCTGTTGGACGGAGTTCCGATCTCGGAGCATCCGCTGCTCGCTGGTAGGCTGCTGGTCGAAGATATATTCGACCTTGAAGACGGTGTGCAGGTCCGTGATCGCAGGCATGGCACGGCCATGGCGTCGCTGATCGTGCATGGCGACCGCAACCGCGTCGAGGCGCCACTCGGTCGTCCCGTGATCAGCCTTCCCGTGATGACATGGGACGGGCATCGCGAGACGTTTCCAAACGACAGGCTTGTGGTCGATATGATCCATCAGGCGGTCATTGCCGTGCGTGCGCCGCCTGCGCCCATCGGTCCGGATGTTGTGATCGTCAATCTATCGTTGGGAAATCTCCGGCGGCGATTCCACGGACAGATGTCACCGTGGGCGCGGCTTCTGGATAGGCTCGCCTGGCAGCACGGAATCCTGTTCGTCGTCAGCGCAGGAAATGCCGGCGAACGTTTCGCGGTTGGAGATTATGGAACCTCCGGCGACTTCGAGGCGGCAGCGGCATCTGACCGAGCGGCCGCAACCCTACGGGCGGTGCATTCCCTCGCGCCGGACCGCCGGATCATCTCGCCTGCTGAAACCGTCAACGGCCTGACAATCGGCGCCTCCAACGAGGACGCGGTATTGTCCACAGGTCGAACGGCTGCGTCGATCAATGTCGACCCTTATCACGGCCTGAGCATGGCCAATCCCAGCAGCCGGTTGGGTCCTGGCTACGGCAACGCCGTAAAACCGGATGCACTGATGGCGGGTGGCCGGGAGCACCTTCGAGCCGTCGCCAGCGGGGGCGGCCTCGTGGTCCAGCCCGCCGCTGCTGCGCGCGCGTTCGGGCTGAAGGTCGCGGCCCCCGGCACCGGCCAGCCGACGGAACACTACACGGGAGGCACCAGCGGTGCTGCAGCTCTAGCGTCGCGGACCTGCCACCTCATCCACGACGCGCTCGAGCAGACCTACGGCGTGGTGTTCCTTGACCTATCACATTCACATCGGGCGCTCTGCCTGAAAGCGCTATTCGCACACGGCGCGAGATGGCCGGACGCGGCAGCCGATCTCATCCAGGCGACGCTCGGCCCGCACGGACGTGGTCAAGCACCCAAGCAAAAGGACAACGTGCGGCGATTCTGCGGATACGGCATCGTCGACCCGTCGAATGTTGTCGCCTGCGCTGCCGACCGCGCCACTTTCTGGGCTGCGGGATCAATCGGCTCAGAAGAGGCGGTCCGGATCGACATACCGATTCCGCGGTGCATGGGCGGTCAGGCAAGGCCGCACGAACTCGCGGCGACGCTCGCCTGGTTCACGCCCGTGGCACCCGGAAGGCGGTCATACCGTGCAGTCAAATTAAGCCTTCTGGACCTGAGGAAATCACGAATCTGAGGCTCACAGGGGCGCAGCGCCAACCTGATGCGAATCAGGTCAAGCGGGGAACCCTACTGTCCCGCAGGTGGTCTGGAAGCGACGCTCCCGTCGTCACTGACGGAATGTGGGCGTCACTGATCGTTCAACGCGAGCCCGACCAAGGCGAACCAACGGACGACGTCGTCCCGTTCGCAATCGCGGCTACACTCGCGATGCCGACAATGCTCGACCTCTACGATCAAATACGGACGCGGCTAGCCGTCGGTCAGCCTGTCCGCTCAGCAACTCGGCAGTATAGAAGCCTTCCATTATGACGAGCCAACCGCCGAGTCCAAGATTGAGTAGTGCTGCACCCGCCCGTTCGACCTCTTCGTCGGTGGGGTCCGTCGCGCGACCTACCGTGACGTGTCGCCCGTCATGAGCAACTATCAGCCATCGACGTTCCCTATGCATGATCCAGGCTACGCACCGCCGTTGATAATCGGCAGTCAGCTTACACGAACTTTCAGAACTTTGCACCTGGACCAGACGGGAGTCGCTCGGATCTCCCGAGTCGACCGCGATCTGCCGGCCGGCAGAGGCGATAAGTGACGGATACCAGTGGACATGCTCGACGTAACTGACTCGGACATTGGCTCGCTCGGCGATGCCGTGCTGCGTGAACTGGTCGGTAGGCTGGTAGAGGCGACGCTCCGGCAGCACGGCTTGACAACAGCCGCCGCGAGTTGGGGCGGGGAACAGGACGCCGCAGACGGTGGCCTGGACGTGTCGGTCGATCTCGAGCCTGGAATTGCGATAGATGGCTTCATTCTGCGGCGAATAACCGGATTCCAGGTCAAGCGCCCTGACCTCGCCCGCTCGGCCATCTTAGAAGAGATGCGGCCGCATGGGCGCCTGCGGCCCAGCATCGCGACTCTGGCGGATGCCGGGGGCGCCTATGTCCTGACCTGTTCCGGCAGCAAACTGACGCCAAAGATGCGCGAACACCGCCTAGCGGCAATGGCGGAGGCGGTGTCTGGGCACCCGAACGCGGCTGCGCTCAGGCTGGCCTTCTATGACAGGCAGCAGCTCGCGACCGGGTGCGAGACCATCCCGGGCTCATCCCCTGGGCGCGTGAGAAGGCAGGCCGCCCGATGCAGGGCTGGCGGTCCTATGGCGGCTGGAGCTCAACCGGCCTGCCAAATGGGGGTGCCTTCCTGATCGACGATGGACTGCGACTTCGCGCGGGACCGCCGCCGCCGCCCGGTTCTGTGACCGCCGGATCGTCCGCACTCGACGCCGTCGCCGCCCTCCGTACAGCGCTCACGTCCGGCACAAGAGCGGTCAGGCTGGTGGGCCTGTCAGGCGTCGGGAAGACCAGGCTCGCTGAAGCGTTGTTCGATGAGGAGATCGGCACGGGCGCGCTAGATAACACGCGCGTCATGTACGCCGATCTTGCACACGGCCCGGAACCCAGTCCGCTAGCCTTGGCGACGCAGCTCGTGCACTCCCGTACTGAAATGACGCTGGTGATCGACAACTGCAAGTCGGACCTTCACCGGCAGCTGGTCGACCTCTGCAGACCGGCTGGAAGTGCCATTCGGATACTCACGATCGAGTACGACATACGCGACGACCAGCCCGAGGGAACGGACGTATTCCACCTAGAGGCGGCCTCGCCCGCGCTCGTGGCCAAACTGGTAAGGGCGCGGTTCCCTAAACTCTCGCAGGTCGACTGCGACACGATTGGCGACTTCTCGGGCGGGAATGCTCGCATCGGGATCGCGCTGGCAGACACGGTCCGCGCGGGAGACCGGCTGGCTGGACTTACCGACGAGAGCCTCTTCCTGCGCCTCTTCGAGCAACGCCATGGCCATGACCCCGGCCTTCTCTCAGCCGCCGAGGCCTGCGCCCTGGTCTACTCCTTCCATGGCGATCCGGCGGGCGACGCTCCAGAGGAGATGACACGCATCGCCGCACTAGCAGGCTGCGCCAGCATGGAGCTTCATCGCCATGTCCAGGAGTTGAAACGACGGGGCGTGCTGCAACAGAGAGGGCCTTGGCGGGCCGTATTGCCGCACGCGATCGCCAACCGGCTGGCCATCAGGGCACTCGAAAATCTCCCCTACCCGGTCATCAAGGCGCAACTCCTGGACGGCGCACCTCATCGTCTGCTGCAGTCGTTCTCAAGACGGCTGGGGTATCTGCACGATAACGGGACCGCAGTGGGTCTTGCGGAGGCATGGCTCGCTCCGGGCGGCCTTCTCGGAGACATATCGAAGCTGAACGATGCGGGGATTGCGATGCTGGCCAATATCGCCCCTGCCGCGCCCGACGCCGCCCTGGCAGCGATCGAGCGCGCAGCACAAGAAGATACAACGCCCTTGTTCTCGTCGGTCGAGAATCCGAATCGGCCCATGATCGGCCGCCTCCTCCGCAAACTGGCATTCGATGCAACGCTCTTCGAGCGCTGCGCTGAGCTGCTTGCCCGCTTCCTACTCTCCGAGCCGCGCGAACACAGGCACGACAGTGTCGCGGAAACATGGCGTTCGTTGTTCCCGTTATATCTTTCTGGAACCCACGCGCCGGCAGATGCACGAATGAGGGCGATTGACAGGGTGCTCCGATCCGGCGACGAACGGGCGCTGGAACTGGGAGCAGCGGCGCTGCATTCGGCGATGCAGACCGACTACTTCGCATCGCCGCACGACTGGGATTTCGGTGCGCGCCGACGGGACTATGGATACCATCCGGAAGTCTTCGAGGACGTGAAGGCTTGGTTCGCCAAAATCGTTCGCCTGACAGCGGAAATCGGCAAGCAGCGCAGCGAAAGCGGCGCGGCGGCGCGGCGGGTTCTTGCCAGCAACCTTCCCGGCCTCTGGATGGATGCTGAGGTTCGCGACGAGATCGAGAAGGCCGCCGCGGCCTTCTCTGCGGACGGGTTCTGGGAAGACGGTTGGGTTGCTGTGCTGGAAACACTCTGGCGTTGCCGCGGCGCCGAGGACCGCTTCCAGGGAGCAAGGCTGGAAGCACTGAAATCGAGCCTTGCGCCGAAATCGTTGACGGAACTCATCGAGGTTCATGTGTTGCGTGACCGCTCGAGGTGGGTCGACGCATGGGAGACTGCCGAGGGTTACGCAGAGGCCGAAAAGAAGGCAGAAGGTCTAGCGGAAAAGCTTGGAAAGGCAGCCGTCGACGCACCGGGCGTGCTCGATGCCATGCTGCCACGCCTCGTTCGCAACGGACAGGGACATTTCCTTGCATTTGCACGAGGTCTCGCCCACGCGGCGGCCGATCGTGTGGCGATGTGGACGTTGCTAGCCACCTCCACCGCAGCTGCCGGAATCGAGGCGAGTGCAACCGCAATTGCGGGCTTCCTGTCGGCGTGGTTCGAGATCGAACCCGAGAATGCGCGCGTAGCGCTCGACGCCACGATCGACAACCCAAGGCTGGGCCGGTTTTTCCCATTGCTGGAGGGATCAGTGCCGTTCGACGCGTGCTCGCCCCAGCGGCTGCATCGGTCTTTGGCGTGCGGGATCGCAGCTCCGGGCGCCTTCTATCTGTTGGCCACAAAGCAGGTCGTGGAGGCCTTCTCGCCAGAGGACAGGTTATTGCTTGCAACCGTTCTCGCCGACATGCCGAACGGCTGGTGGATGGCAGTGGAGGTACTCGCGTCTTGGTTCCGCTTCAGTTGCCCGGGAGACGCCGACAGACCTGAGTTTCGGGCATTTGGCCGCACCCTCCTGCTGCGGCTCGACCCCGGTGCGAAGAAGCATGAGAGCCAGGACCACGATCTAGCGACGTTGGCGACCGTGTGCCTCGCAAGCGATGACGGACTGGATGCAACTCGGAATATCTCGGCGCGACTCGCAGCAACCTTCGCGGCACGACTGGTTTCTGCCTACCGGTTCCACGCCCTGCTGCTCGCGTTGTTCAAAGTACAGCCAATAGCGGCGCTAGATGCATTCCTACCGGCACAGTCAGAACGGCGGAGGTCTTCGCCGCTGCTGGCCGTCATCGAGGGGTTCGCCGGCCAACATCGCAATCCGCTTCTCGAGGTTGATGACGAAACGATCCTGGCATGGTGCAGCCGCAATCCAATCAACAACTTTAAGGCGGCGGCCGCTTGCGTCCCATTCGCCAAGTTGGCAGACACTGGAAGTCACCTGTCCTGGACTGCGCTCGCTGAGAAAATTATTCTTCACGCACCGGATTGCTGCGCGGTGCTTCAGGAATTCATCGAGCGCTTCGCCCCAATGTCTTGGACCGGTTCACGGGCTGCAATTGTCGAAAAGAACACCGAATTGCTAACGATCGTGGAGGGCTGGGGCGACGAGAACTTGGCTGACTTCGCTGAACGCGAGAGAAAAAGGTTGCGGGAGGCTGCACGTCTGGAAAGGATCACGGAACTTCAGCGTAGCCGCGAAAGCGATGAACGCTTCGAGTAGGCGCGTGGCGCAAGCATTCAGAGATCAGAAAAAGCTATTCCAAAGACAACCCGAAGTCGTCATCGATTCGAAGACAAACGTTCTTGAGTTCCAATTCGTCTCGGACACATGCGGAGGGACTGCATTCTTGGACAGAGATCGTCTCTTGTCCCCAGGGAGGCACATGCCGCCTTGGTGATACCCGAGCCAGGGATCGCTAGAATGCCAGAAAATGCCGCAACCCCCAACCAGCTTCGGAGATACTTCACACAGATCATCAACAGCTCGGCACCAGACGCGCTGAAAGCTGTCGCTCAGGCGCAGCTTGAGAAGATCAATGCCGGCCAAAGCGCCGATGTCGATTATGTTGCCAACGACCGACTTGCCGATGCTGTCTTAGAACTTCCCGGAACGTTCGCCTGCCAACTGGATCTCATACACCTGCTTAACGGCGGGTCGGTCCAGTACAGGCGGCATCGACGCACCAACTTGGCCGCTACGCTGCGGGACAAAGCGCACCGTTTCAGTCGCCCTCTAACCGAAGCCGACTTCCCTGCCGACCACCCGGTGCGTGCGTTCGCGCTGGTATACTGGGGTGGCGTGGCAGCTTGGTCCGCGGGTTCGTGCGAGAGGGCGCAGCATAGAAAAGGCTGTTAGGTATGGCGAGAGAATCAGATCAACGCGCTCCGCGAGGCCGTGGCCCGGCATCCCGGTCACGCACGAGCTGCTGCGAGCAGCCGGGCTGCATCGTATGGCCGTGGTGCTGGACGCAGCGGATGAGGCTGGAGTCAAGCGCGGGCTGAGCTATAGGCCTGACGGCTGGTGGACTGCGGAGCGTGTCGTCGACGCATATGCGGCGCAATGCCGTTCGACGGGCGCGACGCTGTCTTCGTCCGCGTTGACGACCATTGGCGGAGAGACGTCCAGCTTGCGTGTGCATGCTTGCCGGTACTTCGGCAGCTTCCGCGCCTTCCAGGCTGCGGTCACGGCACGGCATCCAGATATCCGTCCGCCAGAGCGGCCGACCGCGGCCGACGGCACCCGCCTGGATTCGTGGTCTGAAGTGCCCGCATATAACGCGATCCCCGCCGCACTGCCGGACGTGAAGATCGATGTGCGTGTCGTGCATCCCGGCGAGAGGCGGCGTTCGGCAAAATCAGGAGACTTCCTGATCGCGGGGTGCGTCTGTGTTGAAGTGGTCGGTATGTCGCGCGAGGCGATGGAGGTTGCCAGCACCAAGCGCCAAAGGAAATGCGTATCGCAATGGACGACCAAGCTGGAACGCTACCGTGCGCTCGGCGTGATGCCAGTCGTCATCGAGCCGAATGACATTGTTGACCCGCAACAACTCGCTTGCCGAATCGCTCAAATTGCGTAGCAACTCGGGCGGAAGCCGCCAGCATCTCCGCCACCTGGTGGCCGCTCCATGCGTGCCAAAGGCACCTGGACCTTCGAGGCGCTGTGCCAGGCCGTGGCCGAGGTAGCCGGGGCGAACGGCACGCTGCCTACGTATTCGGCGCTGACGGCGGCGGGATAGGGCCACGCGGCCCAACTACTGCGCCGCCCCGGTGAACGACAGCGCGCAGCCACCGCGCTCGGCCTTCACGACCCGCATGCGAAAGGTGTGTGGACGAAGGCGCGCGTGGTGGCGGAACTGTCCGCGTGGGCGCAAAAGAAAGCTTCCGAAAGGCCAACCAGGCTTGCCGGTTCTTGGACGCGGATCAAGGCTTCGGTTGATGGGGTCGTTGTCTATTCCTAGCGTCTGGAAGACGGGCAATTCGTTGGCCCACCGCCTGACAACTTGACTTCGTGCATACAGACTGTCAGGTCACGAGGTAGCCGCCATGGTGTCGAGCTATGCAGAACGTTGCGCAGAAGTCTGATAGCCGGATCATCTGGCCTGCGGGGCAATCCCCGGCCTCTGCACTCGTGTTCACGCACAACAGCGTCGACATCAAAGCGTCGCCACAGCAAGTATGGTCGCTTTTGATCGACTGCGTTGCGTGGCCGCGATGGTATGAGCATTGCTCGGACGTATCTGTCCTGAATAGCGGAACCGCTTTGCAGGCGGGAGCCAGATTCCGCTTCAAGACCCTGGGACGCTATTTCGAACCAGAAGTGGTCACGTTTGAGCCCTGCCGTATGCTCGTTTGGTCGGCGAAGGGTCCGGCAGGAACAAGCGGCTCGCATGCTTGGTATGTCGAGCCAACGGCGACCGGATGCCAGGTAATTACGGAGGAAACGCAAAAGGGTTTGCTTTTGTTGTTGTTGGGACCGCGGATCCGCGCCGAGTTGCTCGCATCGCATGAGGACTGGGTTCAATCGCTGAAGAAGCTGGCTGAGGCGAGCTGACCTGTGCGCGTCAGCATCGGTAACAGGGCGCGGTACGGCTAACTGAGCACCCGCCTCCGGCGTCAGGGTCGCCACCCAGGGCCACCAGTGAAGGTGAGGTGCATGTGGTCGATTGCGCCTCCACAGGTTTCGCATACCAACTTGTGACCCGCCGCCCCGCCGCACACGTGCCGAGTTACGACGGGCGCGCCCTCGGGCGAGGCATGCACGTCGCCCCAAGCCATCAAAGCGCCGACTACCGGGTATAGATCAGCACCCTTCTTGGTCAAAGCGTAGGATTGGCCATCCTTGCAGAACGAGCCGGTTGGCTTCTCCACGATGCCGAGCTTGGTGAGTTTCTCAAGCCGAGCAGCGAGCGTGTTCTTGGCGATTGGCAGGCGGCGTTCAAGCTGGGAGAACCTGAGCGGCCGCACGAGCAGTTCCCGCACGATCAGCAAGGTCCAGCGCTCGCCGACGGCCTCCAGCGCGCGTGCGACCGAACAGTTCTGGCCCTCGTAGTCGCTCCTCAACATCCCGTCAGACGATGGGGGCGCATGGACGATGGGACAAGGCAAGCTCCCCAACGACCAGGCATTTAGTTGTATGAAGAGACCGAATCAGGTTGCATCAAGAGACCATTACGCCTAGCGTGTCCTCGATGGGGAAACAGATCGAGTTTCGGGCCGAGGATGGCACGTTGCTTCATGGCGTCTTGCACGCCCGTGAAGGCAGGGGCCCTCAGGGCCTTGTGATGACCCACGCCTTTGCCGCTGCGGGTGAGCCGAAGCGCTTGGTGGTCCACCCCGGCGGGCATTTCGACACCTACAGGGATCATTTCGCCGAAACGAGCGACGCGGCCCTGCAGTGGTTCTGCGAGCATCTCAAACCCGAGACTTGAATGGAGACCGACATGCCGATGTGCGACATTTTCATACCAATGGGAGCGCTTGAGCCGGAGGCGGAAAGGAAGCTCGTCGCCCGGGTTTCGGACTTGCTCGTGGAGCACGAGATGCGGCGGATGAGCGACCTGATGAACGACCCGGCCGCGGTGGAGACGAGCACGGAGCGGGCCAACGCCATCGCCTGGATGTTCGTGCACAGGACGGAAACATACGTGGCCGGGAAGCCGGTGGAGCTTCCGCACTATAAGTTCGTCATCACCATCCCAGAGGGCATGATCGACGACCGCTTTGCGCCCGCGATCAACCGCGACATCTACGCCGCGTTGAAGGAGGCGGAGGGCGACACGCGGCCTGACCTCGGTCGGCGAGTCTGGACCCACATCCACGAGGTGTTGGACGGGAGATGGGGCGCGGGCGACCGGCCCGTCCCAATCGAAGGGACCGTGAATTTCGTGGCCCCGGGCTGGGGTCCTGTCGCGCGCGCGCGGTTCGAACAGAAGAAGCGTGACGACGCCATCGCACTCGTCGAACTGGCGAATCAGCCGGAGGCGGCTCAATGACGGCGGCAGCCGAGTTCTCCACGTCGAAGCTGGCCCTGCAAGTCTACACTAGCGCCTCGCGCTTGATCGGCGGAGAACGGACGTTCTCCCCGGTAACCTCCTCTCTCCTGCTCGGGCGGGAAGATGCCGTTCTTGTGGACGCGCAATTCATGGAGGAGGAGGTCGACGCTCTGGGCGACATGGTCGAGGCGTCCGGCCGTCGCCTGACCCACATCGTCATCACACACGGCCATGCGGATCACTACTTCGGCGCGGAGCGCCTCGCGCAGCGCTTCGCGGGCGCCGCGGTCGTCGCGGCAGCAGGCGTGGTGGACTACATCTCGACTCATATGGCGGCTGAAACGAGAACTTTCGGCATGATGTTCTCAGATGGGCTGGTTCTTCCGAACCAATCGCCCTCATGCCTGGACGGTGAGGTGATCTGGCTGGAGGAGGAGGCGCTGCACGTCATTGAAGTCGGGCAGGGAGACATCGCCCCAAGCACTATCATCCACGCACCCTCATCGGGCATCGTGGTGGCGGGCGACGTTGCATATAACGGCATACATCAGATGTTGGGGCTGAGCGGACCGGCGGAATGGAGCCGATGGATCGAGAGCGTCGAGGCCATTGAGCGTCTTGATCCGAACATCGTCGTCGCCGGACACAAGATGCCGGGCGCACGTGACGATGAGCCGACGCGCATCCTCAATGATACGCGTGCCTACATCGAGAGCTTCGCCAAGGCAGCCAAGACTGCGTCCTCCGCGCCCGAGATCGTAAGGCTGATGACTGAGCTCTACCCGCACCACGGCAATCCCACCACTCTGTGGTTTTCCGCGGCAGCCGCAATCAAGGCGCGGGACGGCAAGACTACCAGCCCAGGCTGAGCAACGGGCGCAGCTTTGCAGCGGCTGGAGTGAGGGCATCCACCAAACGTGGGCCACTTGACATGTTGCCGAGTTAGACGGCCGCTACAATCCTCGCGACAACCTCACGCAATGCGCCGTCCGGGTCGGCGCTCAGTCCTGTGGAACGCCATGCGACGATCGCATCGGGTCGAATCAGGCAGGCGCCACCCGGCAACACGTTGAAGGCCGCTTCGAACGCGACGTCGGCGGGGAACAGGACATCTCTCCCGACCTGCACCGTCCTGATCGGCACCGCCGTGGCATTTTCGACCGCCCCGGCGGCGCGGATCCAGTGGACGTCTTGTGAGATCAGCGTCAGGTTTTGGGTGAATAAGTCGACGATGGAGATGCGTTGGTCTCCCTGCATGATCCAGACATGCGGCACGCGCGCGCCCGGCTGCCCGCGCCAGACATTCGGCGAAGCGGCAGGGGGCAGATTGTGATCGGGTGTTATGACCGCGGCCGAAGCGATCCGCTGCCCCAGTTCCATCGCCTCGTCGTCGTATAACGGCTCGCCGGCGAGCCGATCGCCGACCCAGCGTCGATAGTCAGGCCGGGCGAATGTCTGCTGATGGCGCAGCCAGCCGATCGGCTGTCGCTCGGCGCTGTAGGTTTCGAGCAAGCCCGGCCCTGCCTCGCCCCCCAACACCATCGCGAGTTTCCAGGCAAGATTGTAGACGTCGTCGATCCCGGTATTGGCGCCGAACCCGGCGCGCGTCGGCGGGAGCTGGTGCGCGGCGTCACCCGCCAGGAACACGCGGCCTTCGCTATAGCGCTCGGCGACTCTACCGGCCATCTCCCATCTTCCGGTGGTGATGATCTCCACCGCCAAGTCGCTGCCCAGTGCGCGCCCGATGGTGCATCGCAACTCGGCGTCGCACCGCTCGACATCGTCGCCGAACATCAGCACCCAGCGGCCATCGGGGTAGTGGGTAAGGAACGCCTTGAAGCCGGGCTGCTCAATCTCGAACTGCTGCACGCCAGTCACGAGATAATGCTCGGCCTCGTCGCAGCGGAACAGAACGCTGCGGATGTTCTGAATATGCCCGACCCCTGCTCGCGCAATGCCCAGCGCCTCACGAATGCCGCTATTCGCACCGTCCGCGGCGATCAGATAGTCAGCGTGCAAGACATGCTCCTCGCCGCTGTCCTGATCGCGCACGCGCGCGGTCACGCCGGCCGCGTCTTGCGTGAAGGACAGCATTTCGACGCCCAGCCGAAGGTCAGCGCCATGCTCCACCGCGGCTGTCCGCAGGATCGGTTCCAGAAGGTCCTGAGCGATGGCGGCGCCGGTGCAGGGTGACGCTACGCCCTTGTCACGGTCGTCCTCTCCCGGCGTCCACGGCATTTCCGGTCCCCACGTGCCGGCGAGGCTCGTGGCTCTGACCCGACGCAGACTGACGCCGGGCGCCACCTGCGGGATGCGGTCCTCGATGCCGGCGGCGCGGTAATGTTCCAACGTCAGCTCTGTGAAGCCAATCGCCCGCGGGTGGAGCGAACTACCCCGATGCCGCTCGATGACGACGGTGCGTATTCCACGCCAAGCGAGGAACAGCGCGGCGGACAACCCTACCAAGCTTCCGCCGACAATGATGACTTGGACGGGGCGGCGCGGTCCGGTGTGCATGAGGTGTCGTCCTTTGATTCATGCCGCAGGCACGGCGAAAGGACGCGTTCGGTCATAGTCCAGCGAGTGCGGGGCTAGGGTCACCATGGCAAGACAAGCGTCGACGCTCATCCCAGACCTCACGATGATAAACGGCACGCGTCCGCCTTCGTCGTGGTCCGCGGCCCGTGAGGAGCTGGAGACTGACCACTCGCGAGGGCAGCTGACCGGGGCTCACCACGCCGGTCCACCTTTTTCGACGATGCAAGAAGTGGCCGCGGATCCGAGCGTCTGCAACAGCATCAAAACGAGAACGTAGCCAAGGCCTGATTACGCGATGGCTTCGCCCTGAGAAAGGTCGGCCAGCCGTTACCCCTCAGGTGAGATGATCCGGGCTTGCAACGTCGCATAGTGGGACCCGTTTTTAGCCATGCCGGCCACCGGCGCTGAGGCGCGCGATATGCTGGCCGATCATAGCTACATCTCGGCGAGGTGAACTCGGCCGCCTCAACTGGGTCGGATGAGCAACACCGCATTCGCGGCGTCCGCCGCCACGTAGATCGCCCCATCAGCCCCTGCGGCCACGCCGCCCGATCTCAGGTAGGGCGTGCTGAGACGGCCCACGGGAAGGTTCTGCGCCAGGAGCGTCGCCCGTCCGCCGGACGGATCAATGGTGAATAGCCGACCGCCTCGGGCGTCCAGGGCCAGTATGCGGCCGTCAGGACCGGACGGCGCATGAATGCCTTGGCTACGTCTATTGGCCACGGCCCGCGGAGGGGACGCGGCGCTTCCACCGAGATGACGTCGTTCACGAGGTGGCGGTGCAAAGCCGTCTGCAGATCGACGACGGTCAAGCCCTGCTGAAGGCTGCCCTGGACGGCTTCGGGGTGGTGCTGTGCGCCGAGGACGTCCTTTGAGAGGCGGTTGCGGATGGCCGGCTGGTCTCAGTGCTCGAGGGCTACGCGCCACCGTCGCGGCCTGTTCACTTCCTCCACCCCCCAGGCTATGCGAAAACCCGCCAATCGTCCGGGCTTTCCCGGCGATCCTGAGTTCGCGCCACGGCAAATAGATTTCGACCGGTCCCGGACCCTCAGCCGACCTTCATCGCCGTCACCTCGTATCCGCCACCGGGCCACGCCCAAGCGCCCGTGTATGACCGACCGTCTTTGCTGAGCAAGCCATTGAAGCTGTTGTTGGAGTCCCTCCGCATGAACCAGATCGTGAAATCCCGGCCATGCATCTCATAAACGTAGTCCAGTGTGAGGCCGTCTTGGAAGCTATAGAACCGAGAGCAGATTTCCTGGGTCGGCTCTTCGCCGATACGATGCAGATGCCCGATGATCTCGAGGCCTTTCACCGCGCGCCCGAACGCCACAATGTCGATATGCTGCATCAGAAAGTGACCGCCTTCGGCCCATTCATATCTGATTAGCCCGTCCGCCCCGCCAGCCAGCTTCCATGAACCAGCGAGCGCACGCCCCAGGGCGACGAGAACTTGCGACGGCCCAGTAGTTCCTTCCCGGTGCTCAGGCATGGCCTCTCCGCGGCTACGGCTCCCACGATCTTGCGAGACACATAATGCATGGCCACCGTTCTCGGAACTCCGGAATGTCCGCGAGGTGACGTGATCCCATCGTTACGTAGGTGCTGAAAACCCGGCCCAATGCCTTTGTTCGCGAACGAATAGGCGTAGACTCCATACGTTTACAACTCTGATTTGTCGAGGTGTCCGTGAGCTTCATTGAGGGAACTGCGCGAAATCATGTCGACTTGCTTCCGCCTTGTGTTGATGACTATGTCGCGCCTAACGCACTTGTCCGCGTCGTCGATGCTTTTATTGCCAGCTTGAACTTGGCTGAGCTTGGCTTCAACCGTACTGCTCCCGCGGCCACCGGCCGTCCCCGATACCACCCAGGCGACATGCTCCGGCTATTAGCCGGTTTTGCGTGAGATGCCGGGTTCGCGGCAGAGATCACTCATGCTCTCCCCTTCGAGGAGGCGGGCGATGAAGCGCAGACGCTCGTCCATGACCGAACACTCTTTCCACGGCATCGACACCTCCTTGGCTGGCTAGCCAGCCAAGGAGGTGTCACCCATGTGTCGGACCGCTGATCGACGAAGCCCGGCAAGGGGATATCTTCTAGAGACCGAGTAGGCGCAACGTGGCGTCTAGCCGCTGTTGCCACCTGTCCGGGGACAGCATCTTGTCCACGTATTCCAGACCGGCCAGGGACAGCTTTTGCCAGGACGCTTCGTGCGTGTAGATATCGACGATGGCCGTGGCGAAATCGGCGGGACTGTCCTGAACGGAGATCGCCTCGTGTTCGGCCAGCGTCATTCCTTCTGATGCAAGGCTTGTCGCGATGCACGGCACGCCGCGTGCGAGGCTTGAGGCAACTTTGCCCTTGGCGCCGGCGCCGTAGCGCAATGGTGCGACGGTCACACGCAGCGACTCGAACCAGGGATCGATGTCCTGCAAGTGCCCGAGGACATCGACATTGCTTGAGCCGGCAGCAAGGCCGTCCGGTGCGTCGGCACCCACGATGCTGAGCACGCAGCCTGGCAGTTTTTCCTGCACCAGCGGCCAAATGTCGTCCAAGAAGTATCTTACGGCATCGACGTTCGGAGCATGCGCGAACCCGCCGATGAAGCCTATACCGCTGCGCTCGGCGAATCCCTGCCTGGGCGGTTTCGGCTCGCGCGCCAACGGCATGTGCACAACAAGACTCGACGGCATCGCCGCAGCAAGCAGGTCGCGTTCCACGGTCGAGACCACCAACGTGGCATCGGAGTTGCGCACCAGATGCTCCTCGCGCTCCCGCAACTGCCGGACTTTCACGAGAAGGTCATTATCCTGTATGATGCGTGCCCGCCGCTCCTCGCGCAGATAGTGCAGATCGATCGAGTTGAAGACGATGCGGGCTTGCGGCGCATGAAGCCGCAGCCGTTCGAAAAACTCGCCGCCGCAATAGACCCGACACATGACGCATAGATCGAGTGAGGCGCCACGCGTTCGGACAAACACCTCGACGCTATCGGCATCTTCCGGTACGAGACAACGCACACCCTGCGCCAGCAGACGCTCTCGCGCGGGTTGCGATCCCTCATGCTCGCGGGACGCCGCAAGGATCGTGTCGAACCCCAAATCGGTCAGTGCGTGAACCAGATTGACGATGTCCACCGAGCCCGAATCACGATCGGGCATCGGCCAATGGTGATCGATGACCAACGCCAAACCGCGCCCCGCACGATCGGATGCCGGCGCAGTGCTCGCCATCATCGACGTATCGGATCGCCGCAATTGCAGCCGGCGCAGCGCTCTGATAACGCGCCTGGCAGGACCACCAGCGCGCCACGACAGGCTGCGCTCTAGCAGCCTCACTCGATCCTCCAACGCCTCCGCACGAACCTGCACAGCAAGCAGCTTGGCCCTGTCCCGGGCTGCCTGCAAAGCCGCGATGCTCTGCAGCCGTTGAGCGGTCAGGTTGTCATCGTCCAGCACAGTCATGGCGCGGTGCAGCCGTCGGAACACGGCGAATCCGGTGAGTAGAAAAACGGCAAAAGCTCCGTGCGGCTGTCCAGGGCAACGGGATAATGAGGATCATCCCGCATCAGATTGCCCCAGTCCCGACGCAGCCTTTCATGCTCTTCCCGAGCGCGCGCATGCTGCTCAGGCGTGACATCGTCGCCGCGCGACGCAAGTTCATGATGTATCAGCGCTGCCCAAGGTGTCCAAATGATGCGATAGCCCAGCGCTCTGAGCCTCACGCAGAAATCCACGTCGTTGCAGCTGACGGCAAGCGCCTCGTTGAGCCCACCAACCTTGAGAAAGACCGATCGCCTCAGAGCCATGCACGCCCCCGTGACGCCCCAAACCTCGCGTGCCAAAGCGGAGAGGTCGCACGGCCCCCGGTTATCCGGCGCGAAGCGCAAGACGTGACGCGGCAAAGCCTTGGAGAATTCCGTCGAGAGTCCCGCATGCTGAATGCGTCCGTCGGGATAAAGCAGCTTTGCACCGACCACGCCGACCCGTGGCTGCATCGCATGCGCCACGAGTTCGGTCAGCCAGTCAGGATGGCGTATCGCGATGTCGTTGTTCAGCAGGACAAGCACTTCGCCCGATGCCTGTCGCGCAGCCTCGTTGTTCAGCGCCGACCAATTGAATGGTCCAGGCCGGGGCAGCACGCGCACGCGACGGTCAGCGGCAAGCGTGGCCAGCAACGCGAGTGCATCCGGCTCGCTGCTGCCGTTATCGACAATCAGCAGCTCGAACGGTTCATACTGGGTCTCGTTAAGAATGCCGCATGCACAGACGCTAAGCAGATCCGAGCGGTCCCGACTCGGCACAATGATCGACACTCTGGGCGGCGGGTTCGGCAGATCGTAGATGACGCGGAGCAAGGACGCAGACTGTTCAACCGGCTCAACGCGGGCACGCAATCCAGCTTGCGCCAGCACGGCCTGCGACACATTCAGGCGTGCGCCGTCCTGCCCCGTCGGCTTAGCCGACCTGTGACAAAGAACGTCGGGAATGTGGCGGATGCGTTCCGGACGGCTCGAGGCGGCCACGCGACTTGCGAGTTCATACTGCCAGGCCGGGCCCGGTAGAATGTCGAGATCCTCCAGAAGAGTAGCACGAAGCATCGCAAAAGGACCAACCAGATCCCTGCCTTTCTGCAATTCTTCGTCCCAGCCGGGCTTTAGGAACGGTCGCGTCCGGCAACCCTCAGCATCGAGCCAGTCCTCGTCGGCGAACACCATGTCCAGATATGGTTCGCGCGCGAGCACGTCAGCGACAATCTCAAGCGCATGCGGTGCGAGCCGGTCGGCGGCATCGAGAAAGCAGATGAAATCGACGTCGAGCCTGCTCAGCGCCTCGTCGATCACGGCCTGACCGGACCCTTCCGGAAACGTGAGCACGCGGCAGAAGGACGGAGGTTCAGCTTCGACGTCGCCGTGCGGTCCAATAAGTACCAGCCCCAACGATGGCTCGCTCACGCGGCGCCTTCCAGTCTCGACGTCCCCCGACGGGTCGCGATCCGCGTCTGCATGGCTGAGCCAATCCGCATAGGTTGCCGGTAGCGGCTCGGGTTCTGCCGGAACGTAGGCTACTGGCTTAGGCAGCACCAGGGACTTGACCGCCGCCACCAGCCGGCGCAGCGGAGCGGTGATCCGCCAACTGGTACTGTTCTGCAGCGCAGCCAGTTCAGCCTCCAGACGCGCTATCCGCCTGGCCAGCTCGGGCGGAAACGGGACGGGGCTGTCATAAACCCGTCGATTAGCGCTCATCAGCGGCCAAGCGTCTTCCGGCGCCGACGTGGCACTGATGGACGGCAAGCTATCTCGAGTCAAGGCGATGCCCGCAACGCGCTTGTCTGCAACGCCACGATTGCGAAAAAGCTTTGTGGCCGATGCAGACACATCTCGCTCCCCTTGCTGGAGGACTGGACGAGACACAGCTCCTTCAAGATCTCTGGCATCTCACTTTCTATATGTTTGTCGAACCCAGTCAGCGGTCCGAAGCACGCCATCCGCCCACTCGGTGCTGGCTGACCAGTTCAGTTCGGCGCTGATCCGCGTCACGTCCAACACGTTGGCTGCGACGTCGGCCTGGCGCGCGCTCTTATACGCGAGTTTGGTTTCTGGACGGCCAAGCAAAGCGCAGACTGACTCAGCCACGTCCCGCACGGAACGGCCCACGCCGGACCCAACGTTAAGCACCGTCTCTGCTCCCTCATAAAGTGCGGCCAGAAGCAACGCTTCCGCGACATCGTCCACATATAGAAAGTCACGCACCACCCGGCCATCTCCCCAGATCTCGATTGTGTTCTCCGCCATCACGCCCTCGATCAACGCTGCAACCAGGCCTTGCCTGCGAAACGGGCTTTGAAACGGGCCATACGGGTTGGCGACACGTAGGCTGACCGCCTTGGGGCCGTCCAGGTAGGCGTAGAGCTGAAGGTATTTTTCCACCATGAGCTTGTTGATGCCGTAGGCTGAGATCGGGTCCGTCGCGGCTGTCTCAGCTATCGGCACAGTCGACTGCCTGCCATAGACGGCACCGCCCGACGAGACGAACACGACCTTGCGCACTCCGGCCACACGGCAAAGTTCCATCAGCTGGACCGAAGCGACCGTATTGATTTGCAGATCGGCGATCGGATCCTTGTTGGATACCTCAGGATTCGTCCCGCCGAGCAAGTGAAAAACGATCTCGGCCCCATCGACCGCCAACGCCAGCGCCGCCCGGTCAGAAAATTCGCCCGCCGTGAACCGCATCGGCGGCAGAGAGTCCGCAAATGCTTGTCTGCGACTGAAACCATGGATGCGCGCGCCCGCCTGCGCCAAGGCCCGGCAAACGGCGCTGCCGATAAAACCCCCGGCCCCGAGCACCAGGCACGTCACACCTCTCAGCTGACCGAGGTCAGGCGCGTGCATCGGTAGCGCGCGGCTCATGCGTGCGGCGACAGGAACGCAGCCATTTCGCCCACCATCCGCTCGTGCGTGAAACGAGACGCGACCGCTACACCGCTCCTAGCCAGCCGTGCCCGTAAGGCGCTGTTGGTGGCAAGCCGAGCGACCGCCGCAGCAAGCGATCGCGCATCGCCCTTGGGAAAAAGCAGCCCGCTCTCTCCATCACGCACGATCTCACCATTTCCGCCGACGGCAGACGCAATTGTGGGAATGCCCAAGCGGAGCGCGTGGATGAGGGTGAGCGAAAACGGTTCGTAGAGCGAGGGAAAAAGATAGAGATCATACGTGTCGAACAGCTCGGGCAGCGCGTCCTCCGCGACGCTCGGGCGCAGCTCGATATCGCTCGTGTGCCCGCTCTGCTCGATCTCCGCCGCAAGGCGCGCCATGTACGCAATGTCCTGCGTATCGCCCACGATGGTCAGCGTGATTCGCGCGACGCCGAGAGCGGCCGGGTCAAGGTGCCGCAGCGCAGCAACCGCCGTATGGGCGCCTTTCAAATCCACCAGCCGTCCAGCGAACAGCAGGCGCAACGTCGTTGGATCGACGAGCACGCTTCGGTCGGGCGCCGGCCGACCGGCATACGCCGCTTGGCGCACACCATTATGGATCACTCGATCGCGGCAGAATCGTACGCCGCCGGAGGCGTAGAAATCGCGCATGAAGGCGGAGCCGAACACCGCTTCCACCCCGTTCTGCGGAGTGGCCGATGATTCGCGTGATCTAAACCAGGCTCGCAACCGCGTGAGGAATCCCCGCTGGGGCATGGCGACCGGTGCCGCAGGCTGGAGTTGGTCGCCAAACACGACGTTTTGGAAGTAGGCGTGCACGAACGCCGGGTCTCGCATGACCAGCAGCCAGTTGTCGGTCAGCATCACCACGGTGCGAACGCCGGAGTGCTGTAGCGCCTCCAGCAGGCCCGCGTCCAGGAAGAATAAGTTCCACGCGAAGACGACGTCCGGACGCTCGGCCCCCAGTACGCGCGACAACGTCGTCAGATTGCCGGTGTTGACCGCAGCGCGCTCCTCCGGCGTTCCCGGATATGGCGTATAGATGTTGTCTCCAACCAGAAGATTCCATTCGCGCAAGACACGCTGTCCGGGATAGGTTTCGACCTTGCCGCCGAACCGGCTAGTCAGCACCACCATCTCATGACCAGCCTGCGCCAAGCCGGACGTGACCTCGAAGCAAAGTCTCTCGTAGCCGCCGATGACGTTTGGCGGGTAGAGATTGCTCAGGACCAATATACGCATCAGACCCAGCCTGCGAGGCGCGAGCGAAACGCGCGGTCGCTCAGCAGGGCGCTACGGTCGAGCCGGCCTGCGCCCTCGCGCCGCAGATACGCCATGCACGGGGTCACCGCGCGATCCAGGAGGTGGGTGCGCAACACCGATGAGATCGCCTCTGCATGGACCCAGTCGATCGGTGGTGCATCGTCCCGGTCCCAAAGCAGGGTCAGATAGGCTGCGGCCGTCACCGCCCATTCGGCGCGCACTGCCGCGTGGTCCTCGGCGATGGTGTTGTGCGCGTGAACACGATAGCGCAGCAGCGGTGTATCGACGCAAGCGGTGCGTGTGCCAAGCGCAAGCGCGCGCAAGATCCAATCGAGATCATGCGTGTATCGCAGCGGAGCAAATGGCCCCACCGCCGCCCAGACATCACGACGCATAACCAGATTGGACGTTGTCATCACGAAATTGCCGTTGAGCAGGGCAGCCGCCAGATCTCTGCCCTCCCGATAGAACCGCAAGGCTGCCTCGTACCAGGCACTCTCGATCTTTCTGCCGGCGCCATCCATGCAGGTCAGCAGAGACCAGGCAACACCGGCGCCGCGGTCTGCGTCCAGCGCGGCGAACAACGCGGCGAGGCGCCCCTCTCCCCACGCATCATCGGAGTTGAGTATGGCCAGATACTCGCCGTCGCACAGCGCAAGCGCCGTGTTGAGCGTGGCATGCGCACCCTGGTTCGACTGAACCTGGAAGCGGATGCGTGGGTCGGCAGCCGCGAGCTTTTTCATGATGGCGGCCGATTTATCCGTCGAGCCATCGTCTATGACCACCACCTCCCGAACCCACGCACCTTGCGCCAGCACGCTGCGAACGGCCTCCGCGATGTAGGCGGCATGGTTATACAGTGGCACCACGACAGAGACGCACGCCGATGCCGCAAGCGGAAACGGTGGCGCGGAGGTCGGCGCCGACGATAGTCCGCGTGTCCGCGAAAGCCCAAACACGCTAAGCAAGAACCCTGGCGTTGAGCCGCCTGATCAGTCCCGGTGCGACGCGTGTCAGCATCGGCGCCGGCTCATCGGCCACGGCCAGCGGCGCTCCTCTGCCGAGCATGACACCATGCTCCGCGACATAATGGTTGAGCGCGGCGGGCGTCGGGATGTCGACGATGCGTGAAGCATCGTGACAGATCGCAGGGTCGGCCACCTTCATCCAACTATGACCGCTCGCTTCGCACACGTGAAAGTACAGCCGCTCGATCGCATGTGCCGGCGTGGAATCCACCTGCCCGGCCTCGACCGGGAAATCTTCGAAACTCATCTGCAGATTCAGCAGCGGGCTCAGCGCGGAGGGACGCGCCCAGAACATGGAGCCTGACGGGAAATCGAGAGCCCGACGTGGGGAAAGCGGGATGCCCATGCGGTTGGCCAAGACCTGCGCCGACTGGAAATTGCCCTGCCACCCGATCCAGCGCCGAACGCCCTCGTAGTGCTGCGGCGCGACGATGCCGAGATCGGGCAGTCTCACGAAGGCGTCGATGATGCTGCGCGCGATCTCCGGCGAACCGAGCAGCGTCTCGTAGAGGTAACCGCGCCAGGGTGACAGGAAACCCGCATGACTCGACATCTTGGAATGCAAATGCAGCACAAGGTCATACCGACCATAGACGTCGGCAAAGCCGATCAGCTTCGGCGCGATGTCGCGCCCACGATTGGGCGTCACGCGTATGGTGACGTCGCCGTGCTGCCAGCCGGCAAAGCTCTCCTTCAATGCCGCCCGTTTCTGCTCGGTGTCGGTGGACACATACAGATCGGCCGGGTGCGGGAGATTGCGCATATAAAACCGCATCTCCGCCGCTAACTCGACGTGAAAGATGTGACAGATGGCCGCCACCGGCCGGGACCAGGGCATAGGCAGGAAGCCGAACGGAACGGCGGCACTCCAATCCTTCTCCGCCGGGCGGCTGGTCGTCGGTTCCGTCACGGGTGGAGGCGGCACCTCCCGTTGCAGCGGCGGCGCGGGCGGACCGGGCGTGCGATGTATAAGCGGCAACCGCGCAACGATCTCTCGAAGCTTCGCGTCGAACGCCTCCGGCGAACACTCCTGGCGCACGCGCGTCAGCGCCGTTTGTCGGATGTGCTCCCACAGCGCGGCATCATTGTAGAGCCGGGCGCAGGCGGCTGCGAACTCCGCAGGATCGTCGGCAACCAGCACCTCCTCGCCGTCGCGCCAGCCAAGCTGCCGCGCGATCAGCCCGGTCACCACCATGGGAATGCCGAGTGCTGCCGCCTGATGCGCCTTGTGCGGGATCCCGGCGGCAAACCGGGTCGGGACCACCATCACGCGCGCGCGCGCCAGCGCGGGCGGCAGCTCATCGACCATCCCCATCAGATCCAGCGCCCGGCCATGCAATGCCGCGACACTTTCCGACTTGACCTGACCGATCACAGTCAACTGGAAGTCGTCGCGGCCAAGCTTCGAGCGAAGACGCGGCAGTATCTCGCTAGCGAACCAGCGCACCGCATCGGCATTTGGCGCCCTGTCATCCTGGATGACGCCGAGAAAGATGATCTGGTCACGCTCGTCGAAACGCGTGGCGAGCGGATCGTCATCCAACGCATGACCCAGCAGCTCGATGTCGTGCGCACCGTATTCCTCGAGCAATTCGACTTCGTGCGGTGCCACGGAGATGACCGAGTGGGCGAGCCGCGTCAGTGAAACTTCTTCGGCGATCATACGATGCCGCGCTGTCTCGTTGGCCGGCTCGCCCTCCGCTTGCATGGCGAGCAGCTTGCGTGTCGCGAAGATCGCCTCGGCGTCGTAGAGCAGCGCCGCGTCACCCAGCAGCCGGCGGCCCGGGCCCGCTGCTTCCAGGAACGTCGCCATGTTCGGTGGCCGGCACACCAGGAATGCGTCGAAATGGCCGCGCCGGGCGATGAGGAAATCGCGCAGCTCGGAAGCTTCGGCGAGGATCAGCACCTCGATCCGCTTGTCGAGCGCGCGCCTGACGCCGTGCCACGACTCAGGGTGCCGAAAGATGGGGAAGAACGCGACCTGCGCGCCGGCTTCGATCAGGCCGTGCAAGAGGCGATTCGCGCGCGGGTAGCCGCTGCCGAGCTCCACCTTCGGCACGCGATCGTCGATGACCAGGATTCGCGGCGCCGCGGCACGGGCTGTCCGCGCGGAAAACGCGTTTTGCGGGCTGGGCGCGAACTGGCTCTTCAACCAGTCGGCATGCCTCGCGACGAAAACGGCCTGATTGCCGGCCTGCAAACGCAAAGCATCCTCATCGGCCACCGAACTGCCGAACTCGTAATGCACGATCGCCGCATCCGGGTCATAGACCACCCGATATCCGCTCTCCCACAGCCGCACGCAGTAGTCGGTCTCCTCGTAATACGCCGGGGCAAACCGCTCGTCGAAACTTCCCATGTCGCGAAACAACGCTGCCCGAGTCAGCAGGAAAGCGCCCGAGCAGTAATCCACGTCGCGCTGGAACATGACGTCCGGCGTAGTGGGCGCCTCGCCACGCGCATACCCCGTGCACGTGCCGTCGTTCCAGATGATCGATCCTGCTTCCTGCAACTTGCCGTCCGGAAGGATGATCCGGCCGCCCACCGCGCCGATCGCCGGATCGGAGTCAAGCGTGCGCAAAGCGCTCGCCAGGCTGCCAGGCAGAAGCTGCGCATCGTTGTTCAGCAACAACAGATGCCGTCCGCGCGCCTGCGCCGCCGCGAAGTTCACGCCCTTCAGGAAATGCAGGTTGCTGCCGTTGGCGAAGATCCTGGCGTTCTCCGTGCGGGCGAGCAGCGCGCCCGTGCCGTCGGTCGAGGCATTGTCAACGATGACCACCTCGGTGCCGAACTCAACCGCTTCTAACGTCTCTGCAATCGACATGAGGCATCCGAAGGTGAGCTCGGCCTGATTGTAGAGCACGAGGATGATGCTGATGTCCGGTGCGTCGCTCGCGGGCAGGCGCAGCGTCTCCCGGCCGGCGAGGAACGCGTCCAACCGCGCCTTCATCTGGTCGCGCATCGCGCGCTTGATGACGTCCATCGTGGCGCGAGCGTTGCTCGAAACGGACGTGTCAGCCGGAACCTCGCTCGGCAGCACAGGCAAAAGCGGACGCGGAGGCAATGCGAGTCCCGACGACGTGAGCGGCTTGCGCGCGAGGAGGCGCTGCAGCGCGCGCAAGGGCCGGGTGAGCTTCCACGACGTGCTGTCAACATAGACCCGGGCGACGGAGGCGGCAGTCTGGTCCCAGGTCTCGAGCACCGTGCCGCGCAAGACGTCGCGGTCGGCGTTGATGCCGGCGATGGCTGCCTCGTAGCCGGCCTGCATCTCGCGTCTGACACGCACCTCTTCGTCGATCAGGAACTGGTACTGGCCAGCCTTGGCCTCGAACTCCGCCAACATCCGGTCGCGCACTTCAAGCACATGCGTTCGCGCGGCCAGGGTCTCTGCGCCCGCCTCGATGAACGCCTGCTTGGCGGCGATGAGGTCGCGTTGCGCACTCAGCACCGCATCGCGCCACGCCAGATCGTCGCGAAGACCCGAGATCTCGGCTTGAAGATGCAAAGCGTCGGTTTGGAGACGTGCTGAGTCGTCACCGGCTGCGATGACTTGCGCCTCCATGCCGGCAAGCCTCGCCTGCAGCTCGATCAGCTCCACCTGACGCTGGAAGGCCGCGCCCCGTGCGGCGATATGCCGGCGAAAATCGCCCGACCGTTTCGTGTCCTCCCGCAGCCGGAACAGCGCCTGCAGCAGCGGCGCCTGCTCCTGACCCACGCCCAGCACGCCCAGCCCATGCGAGTGGTCGAACTCGAACGACGGATATTCAGACGCAAGCTCGCGAAAGACCCGCCAGACGCCGAACTCGCGTTCCCGCACATTCGTATCGTGGAACACGACCACAGCCCGGCGCGACAGGGCGCTGCGCCACGTGTCGAAATCATGCCGCACCGCGTCGTAGGTGTGCAAACCGTCGATATGCAGCAGGTCGATCCCGTCATCCGGCCCGCCATCGGTCTCCGTCGTCGGAAAATACGGGCGCGCCTCGTCGAAGGTCATGCGCAGCAACGTCGAAAAGCCGGCGAAATGCAACGCGTTGATCCTGCTGACCTCGGCGAAGACCTGCTCCCCGTAATGGCCGGCATGATCGTCGCCGGCCCAGCTATCGACGGCAAACGCGCGGGCGGCTGGCGCGAAGGCCGCGATCGCCTGGCAAAAAGCGAAATAGGAGTTGCCGGAATGGGTGCCGAGCTCAACCAGGCTGCGTGGCCGCAACGCCTTGACCAGCCAGAAAGCGAACGGAAGATGTCCGGTCCATGGCGAGGGCGGCGCCAGGCTCAGCGGCTCCCAGGTGAGCTCCTCATCCAGCTCCATCTCCGCCAATACGTCCGGCATAAATTGACCCACTTTCGCCTTTCATAGCCCGATCCGTCGGCCCGCCGTTCTGACGGGTTCGCAGTCCAGGTGTGGTAGGACGCTCCGGGCAAACGCTTCAAGCGGACCGTGGCAAGCACGGTAGCCCCGGTGACGGGCCAGCGTCTAATGGCCGCCCACCATCGCGGAACCGATCTGGCGGAACAGGGTGGCCGGCAATCCGCCGCCCATCACGCCTCGCATGGGCGCTGCGTCGTCGCGTCCAATCCACACGCCGATCAGCCGCCCGTCCACGCAGCCGATGAACCAGGCATCCCTGTTATCCTGGGTGGTGCCCGTCTTGCCCGCGACGACATATCCGGGCACAGACGCGGCCCGCCCTGTACCCTCCCGCACCACGGCCGTCATCATGCGCGCCATCTCCGCGGCCAGGCCAGGATCGACCATCGCCCGCGTCTCCGAGGCGGCGAGGGTCACCGGCAGGCGATTGACGCTCAACCCCGCCAGCGCGTGCGGCGAGACGACCCGGCCGCCGTTGAAGAAGGGCGCATAGGCGGCCGTCAGTTCGAGCAGCCCCACCTCGCCCGTGCCGAGCGCCAGGGCGGGCACGTCGGGCAGACGGTCGGCGATGCCCAGCCGGTGCGCCACGTCGGCCACCACCTGCGGACCGCCCGCCGACTGCATCAGCCGAACCGAGGCGGTGTTGAGGCTCAGCGCGAGCGCCTGCGTCAACGTGACCTGGCCGCGAAACCCCGGCTCGAAATCCTGCGGCGACCAATCCCCGATGCGCAGCGCCGCGTCCAGCACCGTATCCTGGGGCCGCATGCCGTGCTCCAGGGCAGCCAGCCACACGAACGGTTTGAACGCGGAGCCGGGCTGACGCCGTGCGGCCACGGCACGATCGAACCCGCCCGGCTCGTACGCCCGCCCGCCGACCAGCGCCCGCACCGCCCCATCGGC